>NZ_JAHHWP010000007.1:0-140870 GCF_018729305.1 Phycicoccus mangrovi
CGGTCGCTTGGGCCCCGGGGCGGGGCATAGGCACCCGGCCACCCTACCCGGCGGCCGGGGACGCGGACGGGCCCGGACCCCTCGAGGAGGTCCGGGCCCGTCCGGGGTGCGTCAGCTGAAGCTGTCGCCGCAGGCGCAGGAGCTGCCCGCGTTGGGGTTGTCGATCGTGAAGCCCTGCTTCTCGATGGTGTCCGAGAAGTCGATCGTCGCGCCCTCGAGGTAGGGGGCGCTCATCCGGTCGACGACGACCTCGACACCGTCGAAGTCGCGGACGAGGTCACCGTCGAGGGTGCGCTCGTCGAAGTAGAGCTGGTAGATCAGGCCCGAGCAGCCGCCGGGCTGGACCCCGACGCGCAGCCGGAGGTCGTCGCGCCCCTCCTGCGCGAGCAGGGAGGCGACCTTGGAGGCGGCCACGTCCGTGAGCAGCACGCCGTGGGCGGCGGTCTCGGTGGTGGCCTCGGTGGTCTGGAGCTGGTCGCTCATGGGTGAGGACTCCTCGTCGCTGTCGGTGGGCCGGCCGGGTGGCCGCCACGAGGGGGAACCCCGGGCGGGGCCTCGGTGTTCCCGGACTCCTCCACTGTACGTCGCGCCCCCGACGGACGGCGCCCCCGCCCACTCCTGTGCCGTCAGCGGGACGGGGACCAGGTGCGCGCGACGCGCCGGGCGCGGGCCCGCAGGGTGCCGACCGGGTCGGCGAGCATCGCGTCGACCTCGTGCGGGTGGTCGGCGAGGGCGTAGCAGCCGGCGAGCCCCATCGTCATCGTCTCGCGGCGCCCGACGAGCAGCTCGCCGGCGACGACGACGGCCGGGCGGCCGGTCGCGGCGGTGGCCTCGGCGACGCCGGAGACGACCGAGCCGCGCACGGAGGTCCAGTCGAGCCGGTCGGTCGCCGTGACGACGAGGTCGCTGCCCGCCGCGGCGACGTCGAAGCCGGTGAGGCGCAGCACCTCGGTGACCGCGGGCACCGGCCGGGCGCCGAGGACGAGCAGCGCGTAGCCGAGGCCCCCGGCGGCGCCGGCGCCGAGCTCGCGGTCGAGGCGACGCGGCTGCCCGCTCAGGAGGTCGAGCGGGCGCGGGACCGCCCGGCCGACGACGTCGGTGAAGTGGCCGAGCGCGGACTCCAGCGCCTGCGAGGTCTCGGGTGTGGCGCCCTTGCCCGGCGAGCCGACGGCGCTCGTGCCCGAGAGGCCGAGCAGCGGGGTCTCGTCGTCGGTCGCCAGGACGATCTCGGTGCCCGAGAGCCGGTCGAGCACCCCCGGGAGGCCGATGAGGGCGGACTCGTCGGCGCCGCGCAGGGCGAGGCCCCCGCGGGCGAGCACGTCGGCGGGACCGGCGCCGAGCGCGGCGAGCATCCCCGCTCCCCCGTCGTTCGTCGCACCGCCGCCGACCCCGACGACGACGCGGTCGACGCCCTCGGCGACCGCGGCCTCGAGCAGCTGCCCGACCCCCCAGGTGCTCGTGATGCCCGCGTCGCGCTCGTCGGCGGCGAGCAGGTGCAGGCCGATGGCCTGCGCCGCCTCGACGTAGGCGGTGCGCCGCCCCGGCTCGTCGACGAGCAGGAGGGTCGCGGGCACCTCGCGCCCGAGCGGGTCGCTCACGGTCGTCGCGACCATGTCACCGCCGCAGGCGCGGGCGACGACGTCGAGGAAGCCCGGCCCGCCGCCGGAGAGGGGCAGCAGGCGCACCTCGTCGTGGGGGGCGCCGAGGGCCCAGCCCTCGGCCATCGCGGTGGCCACCTGGACCGGCCCGAGGGTCGAGCCGAAGGCGTCGGGGGCGATGAGCACGCGCACGGGGCGAGCGTATCGCCGCAGGCCCTGGCGGGTGTCGGTGGACGGGCCTAGGGTCGCGCCACCAGCCCAGCCGCCAGGAGGCCCTCGTGACCGAGACCCAGCCCGCCGACCTCGACCCCGAGCGGGTCGCCCTGCTCGAGGCGCTCGCCCAGCAGCGGTACTTCTTCCTCCACACCGTCGAGGGCCTGACCGACGAGCAGGCCCGGCTCACGCCGACCGCCAGCAGCCTCTGCCTCGGCGGGCTCGTCAAGCACGTCGCCCTGACCGAGCGCGGATGGACCGACTTCGTCGAGCACGGGACGATGGCCGGCGGCGACGACGCCGACCTCGAGGCCCGGGAGCGGGAGTTCCGCCTGCTCGAGGACGAGACGCTCGACGGCGTCGTCGCCCTCTACCGCGAGGTCGCCGCCCACACCGACGAGCTGGTCCGCACCGTCGACCTCGACGCGAGCCACCCGCTGCCGCCCGCGCCGTGGTTCACCCCGGGCGAGCACCGCAGCGCGCGGCGCACCTTCCTCCACCTGCTCTCCGAGCTCGCACACCACACCGGCCACGCCGACGTCATCCGCGAGACGGTCGACGGTCAGAGGTCGATGGGCTGACCGCCTAGGATCGGTCGCCGTGACCACCACGACCGGCACGCCGCAGCACGCCCCGCTCCCCCTCCTCGTCCTCGGGCAGGGGCGCGAGCTCGCGACCGAGCGGGGGGTCGAGTGCCCCGGCGACCTGCCGGCACCATCCGACCCCGGGCTCGTCGAGCGCGCCCGGGCCGCTCGCGAGGCCCTCGGCGACCGTCTCTTCGTCCTCGGGCACCACTACCAGCGCGACGAGGTCATCGAGTTCGCCGACGTCACCGGCGACTCCTTCAAGCTCGCCAAGGAGGCCGCGGCGCGCCCGGACGCCGAGTACGTCGTCTTCTGCGGCGTGCACTTCATGGCCGAGTCGGCCGACATCCTCACCTCCGACGCCCAGACCGTCGTCCTGCCCGACCTCGCGGCCGGCTGCTCGATGGCCGACATGGCCGCGCTCGACCAGGTGCAGGAGTGCTGGGACGACCTCGTCGCCGCCGGGGTCGCCGAGGCGACCGTGCCGGTCACCTACATGAACTCGTCCGCGGCCATCAAGGCCTTCACCGGGCGCCACGGGGGCACCGTCTGCACCTCCTCCAACGCGCGCACCGCCCTCTCGTGGGCGCTCGAGCAGGCCGGTGACGGCGGCAAGGTGCTCTTCCTCCCCGACCAGCACCTCGGCCGCAACACCTACGTCCGCGACCTCGGGGGCGACCTCGACGGCTGCGTCGTCTGGGACCCGCACCGTCCGATGGGCGGGCTGACCCCGGAGCAGCTGCGCGACGCGACGATGATCCTCTGGCGCGGGCACTGCTCGGTCCACGGCCGCTTCTCCGTCGAGGCGGTGGAGGCCGCCCGCCGCGAGGTGCCGGGCGTCCGGGTCATCGTCCACCCGGAGTGCCGCCACGAGGTCGTCGAGCTCGCCGACGAGGTCGGCTCGACCGAGAAGATCATCAGGACCATCGCCGCCGCCCCGGCCGGCACGGCCTGGGCCGTCGGCACCGAGCTCAACCTCGTGCGGCGCCTGGCCGCGCAGTTCCCCGAGCAGCGCATCCTCTTCCTCGAGAAGAACGTCTGCTACTGCTCGACGATGAACCGCATCGACCTGCCGCACCTCGTGTGGGCGCTCGAGTCGCTCGTCGACGGCCGCGTCGTCAACCCGATCCGCGTCGACCCCGAGGTCGCGCACTGGGCGAAGGTCGCGCTCGACCGGATGCTCGCCCTCCCCGGCGAGACCTCGAAGGACTGACCCACCTCACGCCTGCGCGGGCCGCCCGGTGTCCCGGACGAGGTAGAGCCAGGGGAAGGCGCGCACCGCGACGACCCACCCGTCGCCCTCGTACGCGCCGGCCGGACGCGACCAGAGCACCCGGCGGTGCTCCCACTGCGTCGGCGTCCGCACCATCCGGTGGCGCAGCATCCCGGCCCCGACCGTGCGCCAGCCCTGTCGCCCGGCGAGCTCGAGCTCGGGCATCTCGTCGAAGGCGGTGACCGGGCCGAGCCAGCGCTCCTCGGCCTCGGTCGGTCCGTCGTCGACGACCCCGCCGAACCGCTGCTGGGCGGCCTGCCGGCTCAGGCCGAGGACCTCGCCGACGGCGGCCCAGCTGCGGCCGTCGGCCCGGGCCGCGGCCACCGCCTGCTGCAGGAGGTCGCGGGTCGCGGTGTGCGCGCTCGCGGCCCGCGCGACGAGCGCGAGGGTGTCCGGCGCCTCCTGCGCCCCGACCGGCCCGAGCACGACCCGGGCGAGCCGGTCGGCCAGCGCCTCGTCGGGCTCGGCCGCGGGCGCGAGCGGCTCAGGCGTCACGGTCACGGCTCGGCAGCCAGAGTCGGTCGCCGCCGGATGCCCGGCCCCAGAGGCCACTGCCGATGGTCGCGGCGCCGAGCACCATGAGGGCGACGGTCATCCCCTGGAACAGCCCGTGGACGAAGCCGGAGTCGACGACCCGGCTCAGCCAGAAGGTGACGAGGCCGGCGAGCACGAGGGTCGTGCCGCCGCCGAGGGCGGTGCGTTGCGCGGTCATGCGTCAACCATCCCTTGACGTTGACCACATGTCAAGGGATGGTTGACATCAGACGTCAGCCGGCGTGGACGAGGCCGTCGTCGCCGACGTGCGGGTTGTGCGCGGTCGGGACGCGCTCCCCCACCGGCGGTGGGCCGGGCGGGGAACCGTCGCCGAACGGCCGTCCGCCGAGCTCCTGGCGGCCGTGCGGCGTCGCCCAGCCGGAGAGGTCCGGGCCCGCCGGCACGACGCCCGTCGGGTTGATGTCGCGGTGGACCTCGTAGTAGTGGCTCTTGACGTGCACGAAGTCGGTCGTGTCGCCGAAGCCGGGGGTCTGGAACAGGTCGCGCGCGTACGCCCAGAGCACCGGCATCTCGCTCAGCTTGCTGCGGTTGCACTTGAAGTGCCCGTGGTAGACCGCGTCGAAGCGCGCGAGGGTCGTGAAGAGCCGGACGTCAGCCTCGGTGATGGTCTCGCCCATGAGGAAGCGGCGGGTCGCGAGGCGCTCCTCGAGCCAGTCGAGCGCCGTGAAGAGCCGCTCGTACGCGGCGTCGTACGCGGCCTGGGTGCCGGCGAACCCGCAGCGGTAGACCCCGTTGTTGACCTCGGTGTAGACGCGCTTCATCACCACGTCCATCTCCTCGCGCAGCGCCTCGGGGTAGAGGTCCGGCGCGCCGTCGCGGTGGTGCTCCCGCCACTGCGTCGACAGGTCGAGGGTCAGCTGCGCGAAGCCGTTGGTCACGACCTTCCCGCTCGGGACGTCGACGAGGGCGGGCACCGTGATGCCGCGCGGGTACCCCGGGAAGCGCTTCTCGTAGGCGTCCTTGATCCGCGGGATGCGCAGGACGGGGTCGAGGCCGTCGGGGTCGAGGTCGAAGGTCCACGAGTCGGCGTCGTGCGTCGGGCCGCAGATGCCCATCGAGATCGCGTCCTCGAGGCCGAGCAGGCGCCGGACGATGATCGCCCGGTTCGCCCAGGGGCAGGCGCGGGCGACGACGAGCCGGTAGCGCCCGGCCTCGACCGGCCACTCGTGCTCGCCGGCGCCGTCGACCGTCACCCGGTCCTCGATGTAGGTGGTGTCGCGCTGGAAGTCGTCCTCGACGTACGTGCCCTGGGCCACGGCCGGTCCTCTCTCGATCAGGCGGGGAGTGCGCCGAGACGGCCGAGGAGGAGCGCCTCGGCGAGGCACACCGCCTCGAACTCGGCGAGGTGCAGCGACTCGTTCGCGCCGTGCGCGCGCGTGTCGGGGTCCTCGACGCCCGTCACGAGGATCGCGGCGTCGGGGAAGCGCTCGGCGAAGGCGGCGACGAACGGGATGGACCCGCCCACACCGATGTCGACCGGCTCGGTCCCCCACGCGTCGGTGAACGCGGCCCGCGCCTGGTCGTAGACCGGGCCCTGCGCGTCGGCGGCGAAGCCGAGCCCGCGCTCCTCGAGCTCGACCTCGACCTGCGCGCCCCACGGCGCGTTCGCCAGCAGGTGGGCCTTGAGCGCCTCGAAGGCGGCGAGGTCGTCCTGGGTCGGCGCGAGGCGCATCGAGACCTTGGCCCGGGCGGAGGGGACGAGGGTGTTGGAGGAGCGCTCGATCGTCGGCACGTCGAGGCCGATCGTCGTGATCGCCGGGCGGGTCCACAGGCGCGAGAGCAGCGACCCGGTCCCGATGACCTCGACGCCGTCGAGCAGCCCGGACTCGGCCCGCAGCCGCGACTCGGGGTAGTCCAGGTCGGAGGCCTCACCCGCATCGAGACCGGTGACCGCGACGTCGCCGGCGTCGTCGTGCATCGTCGCGAGGAGCCGGACGAGCGCGGTGATCGCGTCGGGGACGGCGCCACCGAACATCCCGGAGTGCACGCCGTGGTCGAGGGTCGTCACCGTGACGACGACGCGGATCATCCCGCGCAGCGTCGTCGTGAGGGCCGGCTCGCCGACGTCCCAGTTCTGGCTGTCGGCGAGGACGATGGCGTCGGCGCGCAGCCGCTCGCCGTGTCGCTCGAGGATGGTCGGCAGCGAGTCCGACCCGATCTCCTCCTCGCCCTCGACGAAGACCGTGACGCCGACGGGGAGGTCGTCCCCGTGGGCGCGCAGCGCGGCGACGTGGGCCATCACCCCGGCCTTGTCGTCGGCGGCGCCGCGGCCGTACAGCCGGCCGTCGCGCTCGGTCGGCTCGAACGGCGGGGTGTCCCAGAGCGCCTCGTCGCCGGGGGGCTGGACGTCGTGGTGGGCGTAGAGCATGACGGTGCGCGACCCGGGTGGGCCGGGGCGGTGGCCGATGACCGCGGGCCGGCCGCCCTCGCGGACGATCTCGACCTCGAGCCCCTCGGCGCGCAGCAGCTCGGCGGTCGCCTCGGCGCTCGCCTCCACGTGGGCCTGGTCGAAGGCGTCGAGCGAGACGGACGGGATGCGGGTCAGGGCCTCGAGGTCCGCGCGGACCTGCGGCATCAGCTCGCGGATGCGCTCGCGGAGGGCGGTCTTCTGGGCGTCGGGGAGCACGTCGGTCACGTCTCGAGACCCTACCGACCCGCGGGCCGCCGGCGGCGCCCGCGCCCCGGGCGGACAGGGGCACCCCGCGGGTGCACCTAGAGTTGGCTCCGTGTTCGGACGCAGCAAGTCGAGTGAAGAGGCTCCCGCGGAGCAGGCGCAGGCCGCCCGCGAGGGCGCCAAGGGCCGCCCCACGCCGAAGCGGCGCGACCAGGAGGCCGCCCGCAAGCGTCCCCTCGTCGTCACCGACCGCAAGGCCGCCCGCGGCCGCGACCGGCAGGAGCGCCGCGAGCAGCTGGCCAAGGTCCGCCGCGCGCTCGAGACCGGCGACGAGACCCACTTCCCGCCGCGTGACCGCGGCCCGGTTCGTCGCTACATCCGCGACTTCGTCGACGCCCGACGCAACCTCGGCGAGTTCCTCCTGCCGGTGATGCTCATCGTCCTCGCCCTCAGCCTGGTCAACCAGCCGGCGATCTTCGCCGCGAGCGTCTACCTCACGTGGGGCGCAGTCCTCCTCGTCGTCATCGACACCGTCCTCATGTGGCGCCGCCTCAAGGGCCGCCTCGTCGAGAAGTTCGGCGCCGACGGCGTGCCGAAGGGCAGCGTCTCGTACGCGGTCATGCGCGTCTTCCAGCTGCGCCGCAGCCGTCGTCCCGTCCCGATGGTCGCGCGGGGCGAGTACCCGTCCTGACCCGCGCGCCTCAGCCGCCGCTCGCCCCGCGGGCGAGGCAGAGCGCCGAGCGCATCGTGCCGTAGCCCCGGGCCGACAGCGGCGACTCGTCGCGGTCCGCGGCCGTGCACGCGTCGGCGACGACGGTGGGCGCGAGCCCCTCGCTCGCGACCGCCGGCGCGGTGTCGCAGGCACCGTCCGCGACCGAGGCCAGGCCGGTGCCCGCGACCTGGTCGTCGCGCGCGCACCGCAGGGTCCGCAGCGACTCCCGTGACAGCACCCAGCCGAGCGGCGCCGCGATGGAGGGCCGCGTCGGCTGGTAGAAGACCTTGACCGCCGGGCCGCGCCAGCGCTCCAGCGCCTCGCAGGCCGCGCCCGTGACGTCCTCGCACCCGGGGACGACGTCGCGCGTCGCGAGCACGTCGAGCGCCCGGTGCAGCTGGGTGTCCGTCGACGACAGCCCCGCCGTCGCCGCCCCCTTGGTGAGCAGCGGCACGAGGACCTCGTTCGTCGCCCCGGCCCGGTCGGCCGACAGGTCGCTGCCCTCGCCGTTGTCGAGGTAGACGAGGACGGGGAGCACGAGCGGGGCGTCGCGGCGGCCTGCCGTCACCGCCGCGTTGTGCGCCCGCAGGACCGGCAGCCACCGGGGTGCGAGGTCGACGAGCGTCCCGAGCCCGTCGTTGTCGGCGTAGCCGCCGTCGACGACCTGCTGCGTGTCGGGCGATCCCCCGCCGTCCGGGCACCCGGTCGCGACGACGCCCGACGGCGTGACGTAGGGGAAGCGCGAGGCGAGGAGCGCGACGGTGCTCGCCCGCAGCGCCGGTGACCGGCCCGTGCATCCCGTGCGCAGCGTGGCGAGGAGGTCGACCGAGTCGGGCACCGCGGTGGGGGTCCGGCAGTCGCGCGGGTCGGGGGCGGTGTCGAGCCCGACCTGGCTGAGCAGGGTGCGGCACCGGGTCGCGACCGAGGTGGAGTTGAGGACCAGGGCGCCGGTCACCCGTCCGTCCGGCGGCGCGAGGTAGGGCGTCCGCAGCCCCGGGACGGCGCGCTCCCACGCCCGTTCCATCAGCCCGGCGCGGTCGACCCAGCCGCGCTCCCCCGACGTCGGGAACGCCAGGCCGGTGACCGACCGCAGCGGGTCGCGCAGGAGCAGGCCGCTCACCGCCGAGCCGAGCGCGTCCGGGCCGGCCATCCGCTCGACCGCGGGGAAGGCCTCCCCGCTCGTGCCGGCGAAGGCGGACACCGTGAGGCCGACGGCCCCGCCGCTGGCCCCCGACGACACGAGCGCCTCGGCGCAGTCACCCCCGGCGGCGTGCAGCGCGTCGGTCCCGAGGGCGGTCCACGCCGCCGCGCGGATGCCGCCACCCTCGGCGGCGAGGAGGAACAGCGGGCGGACGCGATACGACGTCCCGGGCAGCGGTGTGCCGCAGCCGGGCTGGTCCAGCATCGTCCCCAGCCGGCTCGCGAGGTCGGGTCGGGCCGCGGGGTCCGGGGCGTTCTCGGCCAGGGTGCGCAGGCCGTGCACCCGGGCGTCGCTGCCCGTCAGCCCGACGACGAGGCCGGAGAGGAGCACGAGCGTCATGACGGGGGCCGTGCGCAGCACCGGGGTCATCGGCCGCGAGAGGAGGTCCGGTGCGCCGCCACCCTGGAGCAGGATGACGGTGGCCCCGAGCGGCAGCGCGACGGCGGTCACGGCGAGGAGCATGACGCCGATGACGCCGAGCCGCTCGGCGCTGCCCTCGGGGAAGAGGCCGAGCACGACGAAGAGGGCGACCCCGAGCGCGAGCAGGAGCCAGCCCCCGAGCCGCGAGCGCTTCTGCGAGGTCTCCCCCAGCACCCGCCCCGGCACGAGGGCGACGAGGAGGTCCTCCGGTCCGCGGCGGCCCACGACGCCGGCGACCCACCGGGCGAGCGGCCAGGTGAGGACCGCTCCGACGGCACCGAGCAGCAGGAGGGCGAGGTTCCACCCCTCGCTGCCGAGGGCCACCGGCGCCGTGAACGCGCGGACCAGTCCCAGGCCGGGGATGACGAGCACGAGGACGCCGAGGACGTCGCCGACGACCCGGCTGGTCGCCGCCTGCTCCGCGGTGACCGGCCGGCGGTAGGGGCTCCACGGCACCGGGCCCCCGCGCCGTCGCCACCACAGCGAGCCGGCCCACACGACGAGCGGGATCCCGACGGCCAGGCCGAACCGCACCCCGATGACGTCCCAGCGGCCGAGGAGCAGCCGCGAGAGCGGCAGCCCGACGAGGAGCACCGCGAGCGTGACGAACCACGGCAGGAGCGAGGGCCGGCGGTAGGGCGCCGCGCTGGGCCTCGGGCCGTCGCCGAGGACGCGCATCGCGACGTGGTGGCTGCGCAGCCGACCGACGACGACGACGAGGACCGCGACGAGCGCGGTGAGCACCCCGCTGACGAGCGCGCGCCACGCCGGGCCGGAGTCGACCCACTGCCGCTGCACGTCGGGGAGCTGGTCGAGGACGTCGGTCCCCGAGGCCAGCCCGAGGGCCGCGAACGGGACGACGACGAGCAGGCTGAACCGGTGGGTGTAGAGCGCGCCGGCGACCCGGCGAACCGGGCCCGAGGGCGTGCGGGTGTCCTGCGGCCCGAAGGGCGTCGGGTGCGTCGGCCCGCGCGGGGTGTCGCTGCGCTGCCGGGCGGCGAGGACGACCGCGAGGACGGCCAGGAGCAGCCCGAGCCACTTGACGGCGCTCGCCGTGACGAGTGCGACGGGGTGGCCGGCGCCGTCGGCGAGGTCGACCAGCAGCGCGGACTCGACGAGGTCGGCGACCGCCCCGACGCCGAGCAGCACGAGGGCGGCGACCGACCAGGGCCGCCCGCGCGAGGGCCCCGCGACGGCGGGGCGCAGCAGGGCCGCCGCACCGAGGGCGTACAGCGCGACGAGCCCGACGTCGACGAGGGCGTAGGCCACGACCCAGCGGGCCATCCCGGGGACGGCGGCCACGGTCGGCGCCACGAGCGCCCAGCTCTCCCGGGTCGCCCCGGGCGAGAGCACCGCGCCGAGCGAGGTGAGCCCGCCGAGCGACACGGTCCGGCCGGCCGTCACGACCTGTGCGACGAGCCCGTCGAGCTGCGCGAGCGCGATGACGGCGGCGACGAGGGCGCTCGCCCAGCCCCCGGCCAGCGCCGCACCCTGGGAGGGCAGCCCGGCCGCGAACGCGTCGCGGACCGGCGTCGGCTCCGTCGCCATGCGGACCTCCTCACCCGGCCTCGCCGGCCCGTCGACCCATCGTCCTCCGGCAGGAGGCGGTGTGGCCGGACGGTGATACGTCCCGGCGCGTCAGGGTGCCGGCTCGAGCCCCATCGGCCCGTAGACCACCGCGCCCTCCCGGTGGAGGGTCACCGAGGCGACCCCGGCGTCGGCGAGCTCGTGCCAGACCTCGCCGAACCAGCTCTCGGCGTCGGACTGCGTCGGGAACGTCGTGGTCGTCGTCGGCTCCCCGGTGACGGGGGCGCCGTCGGCGTCCGCGAAGGTCCAGGACCACTGCTCGCTCATGCGCCGCGCACCCCCGCCTCGACGAACGGCGGCTTGCTGACGGTGGCCGCCACCGCCCGGCCGCGGACGTCGATCGAGACCTCGTCGCCGAGGGTGACCGACCGGTCGAGGAGCGCGAGCGCGACGCCCTGCTTGCGGGTCGGCGAGAAGGTGCCGGAGGTGACCTCCCCGACGACGGCGCCCGAGGCGTCGGTCACCGCGCAGTGCGAGCGCGGGATGCCCCGGCCGGTGACGACGAGGCCGCGCATCAGCCGGCTCTCCTTCGCCGCGCGCTCGGCGGTCAGCGCCTCCTTGCCCCAGAAGGCGTGCTTGTCCCAGCCGACGGCCCACGCCGCGCCGGCCATGACCGGCGTGATGTCGAGCGAGAGGTCGTTGCCGTGCAGCGGGTAGCCCATCTCGGTGCGCAGGGTGTCGCGGGCCCCGAGGCCGGCGGGCAGGCCGCCCTCCTCGGCGACCGCTGCGGCCAGCGCGTCCCAGACCGAGCCGGTGACGTCCCAGGCGGGGACGATCTCGTAGCCGCGCTCCCCCGTGTAACCGGTGCGGCAGACGATGACCGGCAGCCCGTCCCACTCGGTCTCGACGAAGCTCATGTAGTCGTGGTCGACGGGCAGGCCGAGCCGGGCGAGGACCTCGTCCGACCGCGGGCCCTGGACCGCGATGACGCCGTAGCGGTCGTGGAGGTCCTCGACGACGACGCCCTCGGGCGCCGCGGCGGCCAGCAGCTCGACGACCCGCGCGGTGTTGGCCGCGTTGGGGATGAGGAAGACGTCCTCGTCGGAGCGCAGGTACTGGATGAGGTCGTCGACGACGCCGCCGTCCTCGGTGCAGCACATCGTGTACTGGGCCCGGCCCGGTCCGATGCGCCGCAGGTCGTTGGTCAGGCAGGCGTTGACGAACTCGGCGGCACCCGGTCCGCTGACCCGCGCCTTGCCCAGGTGCGACACGTCGAAGAGGCCGACCCGCTCGCGGACCGCGGTGTGCTCGGCGACGACACCCCCGCCGGGGTACTCGATCGGCATCGACCACCCCCCGAAGTCGGCCATCTTCGCGCCCAGGGCGACGTGCCGGTCGTGCAGCGGCGAGTGCTTGAGGTCGGTCATGGTCGCACCGTACCGCGAGCCCCGGACGCCCTGCCGGGCCCGGTTAGTCTGCCGCCATGACTTCACTGACCGTGACGACCAAGACCTCCGCCGACCTGCCGGTCGACGCCCTCGTCGTCGGCTCCGTCCGCACCCCCGACGGCGCCGACCTCGCCGCGGGGCACGGGCTGCCGCGCAAGGCCGTCGTCCACCTCCAGGCGGTGCTCGCCGACCTCGAGGCCACCGGGAAGGCCGAGGAGGTGCACCGCGTCGTCGCGGTGCCCGGTGTCAAGGCGACCTCCGTCGTCGTCACCGGCCTCGGCGAGGGCACGACCCGCCGGACCTCCTTCGAGCACACCGTCCTGCGCGAGGCGGCCGCGTCTGCGCTGCGCTCGGTCCGCGGCAAGAAGGCGGTGGGCGTGGCCCTCCCGACGCCCGACGCCGAGTCGCTCTCGGCGGTCGCCGACGGCGCCTTCGCCGGCTGCTACGTCTACGACAAGGCCGCCCCCCTGCCCGCGCGCAAGGGCCGCCCGGCCGCCGCGCCGGTCACGGGCCCGAAGATCGTCGTCGTCTCGGGCCTGGGCCAGGGCAAGGCCGCCAAGGACGCGGTCGCCCGTGCCGGGGTCCTCGGTGCCGCCCGCGACTGGGCCCGCGACCTCGTCAACATGCCGCCGAACCTGCTCTACCCGCAGTCGTTCGCGGACGCCGTCAAGAAGCGCGCCGCGGAGTCCTCCGCGAAGATCACCGTCTCGGTGCTCGACGAGAAGGCGCTCGTCAAGGGCGGCTTCGGCGGCATCACCGGCGTCGGCCAGGGCTCGTCCAACCCGCCGCGCATCGTGACGATGAGCTGGTCCCCGTCGAACGCCAAGGGCTCGGTCGCGCTCGTCGGCAAGGGCATCACCTTCGACACCGGTGGGCTCAACCTCAAGCCGTCGACCGGCATGGTGACGATGAAGTGCGACATGGCGGGGGCGGCCGCCGTCGCCGCCACCGTCCTCGCCGCCGCCGAGACCGGTGTGCCGGTGGCCGTCACGGGCTATCTCTGCCTCGCCGAGAACATGCCGAGCGGCACCGCGCAGCGGCCGAGCGACGTCGTCGTCATGCGCGACGGCACGAGCGTCGAGATCCTCGACACCGACGCGGAGGGCCGGATGGTCCTCGGCGACGGCATCTGCCTCGCCGCCGAGAAGACCCCCGACTGGATCGTCGACATCGCGACGCTGACCGGCGCGCAGATGATCGCCCTCGGCGACGACATCGCGGGCGTCATGGGCAACGACGACGCCTTCCGCGCGAAGGTCGTCGCGGCGGCCGACGCCGCGGGCGAGGGCGCCTGGCCGATGCCGCTGCCGGCGGCGCTGCGCGCCAAGCTCGACACCCCCACCGCCGACATCGCGCACAAGGGCGACCGCGCCGGCGGGATGCTCACCGCCGCGAAGTTCCTCGAGGAGTTCGTGCCCGAGGGGATGACGTGGGCGCACGTCGACATCGCCGGGCCGGCCTTCAACGAGAAGGGCCCGAAGGGTCGCAACCCCAAGGGCGGCACCGGGTTCGGCGTCTCGACGCTGCTCGGCCTCGTCGAGGGGCACGCCACGCGCGCCTGAGCACCGACCGCACGACGCACGGCGGGCACCCGGACGGGGTGCCCGCCGTGCGCGCGTGGTGGAGGGTGGCGCTCAGCCGCCGCTCTTGCGCCGGAACATCTGCTGGCGGGCGCTGGTCTCCGGGCCGTGCGCGTGGTCGACCTTGCCGTGCTCGGAGGAGTCGGAGACGTCGGTGCCGCCGTGGGCCTGCTTCTTGTCCAGGGCCGCCCGGAAGCGGGCCTTGACGTCGTCGGGCACGGCGGCGCGGGGTCGGTCCTTGGCGGCCATGACGGCTCCTTCGGGGTGCTCGGGATCGGGTCCCCCACCGTGCCACGCCGGGGCCCGCGGGGCCACCGGGTTCTCGCTCAGGCGCGCTCGTCGCGCCGCTGTCGTGCGGTCCAGGCCCGCATCCGCGCCGGGTAGCCGGTGAGGTTGACGTCGTACACGGGCACCTGGAGGCTCCGCGCGACCTCGAAGGCCTGCGGGCGGGAGGGCAGGGCGCGACGGGTCCACTCGCCGTCGTGCGCGATGAGCACGACGGTCGTCGCGGTCACGTTGGTCGCCGGCTCCACGTACGCCTCGACCCCGCGCCGCGTGCCCACGAACTCCTCCAGATGGGCCCGCGCGCTCGCGAGGTCGCTGCCGTCGTGCGGTGCGGCGCCACCGCGCCGGCCTCGTCTCCACCACGCCATGCGCCCACGATAGGCGAGCCACCTGCCCTCTCCCTGTGCGTCCGCCACGCGTCGCCACCTCGTCCCGGAGCCCGCGGGGGTGACAGGATGCGGGACGTGGCCGGCGCGCCCACCCGCAGCGTCGCCGTGCCCACCGACCGCCACCGCGAGAACGGAGCAGCATGCCGGCCACCGCCGAAGCCACCCACGACGTCGTCGTCCTCGGAGGAGGGAGCGGCGGGTACGCCTGCGCGCTGCGCGCCGCCGAGCTCGGCCTGTCGGTCGCCCTCGTCGAGAAGGACCTCCTCGGCGGGACGTGCCTGCACCGTGGCTGCATCCCGACCAAGGCCCTGCTGCACGCCGCCGAGGTCGCCGACGCGGCGCGCGAGGCCGGCCGCTTCGGCGTGCGGGCGACCTTCGAGGGCGTCGACCTCCCGGCCGTCACCGCCTACCGCGAGGGCGTCGTCGCCCGGCTGCACAAGGGCCTCCAGGGGCTCGTCTCCGGGCGGAAGGTCGAGTACGTCGAGGGCACCGGTCGGCTCGACGGCCCGCACACCGTCGTCGTCGGCGACCGCCGGCTCGTCGGGCGCCACGTCGTGCTCGCCACCGGCTCGTACGCGCGCACGCTGCCCGGGCTCGAGCTCGGCGGCCGCGTCGTGACGAGCGACCAGGCGCTCGGCCTCGACGAGGTCCCCGGCCGCGTCGTCGTCCTCGGGGGCGGGGTCATCGGCGTCGAGTTCGCCTCCGTCATGCGCTCGTTCGGCTCCGAGGTCACCGTCGTCGAGGCCCTCCCCCGGCTCGTCGCCGCCGAGGACCCCGCATCGAGCAAGGCGCTCGAGCGGGCCTTCCGCAAGCGCGGCATCACGGTCCGCACCGGCGCCCGCTTCGCCTCCGCCACCGACGGCCCCGACGCCGTCACGGTCCGCCTGGAGGACGGCACGGAGCTGGAGGCCGACCTGCTGCTCGTCGCCGTCGGGCGCGGCCCGGTGACCGACGGCCTCGGCTACGAGGAGGCCGGCGCCACGGTCGAGCGCGGCTTCGTCGTCACCGACGAGCGCTGCCGCACCGGCGTCGAGGGCCTGTGGGCGGTCGGCGACATCGTCCCCGGGCTGCAGCTCGCGCACCGCGGGTTCGCGCAGGGGATCTTCGTCGCGGAGTCGATCGCCGGGCTCGAGCCGGCCCCCGTCGTCGAGTCCACCATCCCCCGGGTCACCTACTGCGACCCCGAGGTCGCCTCCGTCGGCCTCACCGAGGAGCAGGCCCGTGAGGTCCACGGCGACGCCGTCGAGGCCTACGAGTACAACCTCGGCGGCAACGGCAAGAGCCAGATCCTCGGCACCCAGGGCTTCGTCAAGCTCGTCCGGGTCACCGACGGCCCCGTCGTCGGGGTCCACATGGTCGGCTCCCGGATGGGCGAGCAGGTCGGCGAGGCCCAGCTGGTCGTGGGCTGGGAGGCCCACCCGGAGGACGTCACGCCCTTCGTGCACGCCCACCCGACCCAGAACGAGGCCCTCGGTGAGGCGCACCTGGCGCTCGCCGGCAAGCCCCTGCACGCACACAACTAGAGTGATGACCGCCACCGCCCACGAAGGAGAGCACCACTGATGTCGGAACGTGTACAGATGCCCGCACTCGGCGAGTCCGTGACCGAGGGGACCGTGACGCGGTGGCTCAAGGGTGTCGGCGACGAGGTCGCGGTCGACGAGCCGCTGCTCGAGGTCTCGACCGACAAGGTCGACACCGAGATCCCCTCGCCGGTCGCCGGCACGCTCCAGGAGATCCTCGTCCAGGAGGACGACACCGTCCCGGTCGGCGCCGACCTCGCCGTCATCGGTGACGGCCCCGCCTCCGGCGGTGGCGACTCCGCCCCCGAGCAGTCGCAGGAGCAGTCCTCCTCCGACGGTCCCGCCGACGAGGTGGCCGACCCGGCCGACACCGACGCGGTCGCGGACGCCGGCGACGAGGGCGGCCAGGAGCCGGCCGAGCCGCAGTCCGACGGTGACGAGCAGGAGCAGCCCGCACCGTCCTCGGAGGGCTCCTCCGGCGGGTCCGGCGACGGCACGACCGTCCAGATGCCCGCGCTCGGCGAGTCCGTCACCGAGGGCACCGTCACCCGCTGGCTCAAGGCCGAGGGCGACGAGGTCGCCGTCGACGAGCCGCTCCTCGAGGTCTCGACCGACAAGGTCGACACCGAGATCCCGTCGCCGGTGGCCGGCACGCTGACCAAGATCCTCGTCCAGGAGGACGAGACCGTCCCCGTGGGTGCCGACCTGGCCGTCGTCGGCGGGTCCGGTGGCGGGTCCGCCCCGGCCGCCGAGCCGGAGCAGGCCCCCGCGCAGGCCGAGGAGGCCCCGACGAAGGACGATGAGGCCCCGGCGAAGGACGAGGCCCCGGAGCCCGAGCCGGAGCAGCCTGCCCAGCAGGAGGAGCCCGCGCCGGCCCCGGCCGACGAGGCTCCCCCGCAGGAGAAGCCCGACGAGGCCGCCGCGGCCGCCGACGAGGCCCCGGCCGCGACCACCGCGCCGTCCTCCTCGACCTCGACCGCGCCGACCCCGCGCGAGAACGAGTCCGACGCGAGCAGCTACGTCACCCCGCTCGTGCGCAAGCTGGCCGCCGACCACGGCATCGACCTCGCGTCGGTCACCGGCACCGGCATCGGCGGGCGTATCCGCAAGCAGGACGTCCTCGCCGCCGCCGAGGCCAAGAAGGCCCCGGAGCCCGAGCCCGAGGCCCCCGCCGCGAAGCCCGACGCCCAGGCGTCGTCGTCCTCGGCCCCGGCCGCCGCGGCGAAGCCGGCCGCCGACAACGGCCTGCGCGGCACGACGCAGCCGATGTCGCGCCTGCGCAAGACGATCGCCCGCCGCATGGTCGAGTCCCTCCAGGTCTCGGCGCAGCTGACGACGGTCGTCGAGGTCGACGTCACCCGCATCGCGCGGCTGCGCGACCGGGCCAAGGCCGACTTCGCGCAGCGCGAGGGCACGAAGCTCAGCTTCCTGCCGTTCTTCGCCCTCGCCGCGGTCGAGGCGCTCAAGGCGCACCCGACCGTCAACGCGAGCATCGAGGACGAGCAGGTGACCTACCACGGCACCGAGAACCTCGGCATGGCGGTCGACACCGAGAAGGGGCTCATCGTCCCGGTCCTCAAGAACGCCGGCGACCTCAACATCGCGGGCCTGGCCCGTGGCATCGCCGACCTCGCGAACCGGACGCGGAGCAACAAGATCATGCCCGACGACCTCGCGGGCGGGACCTTCACGATCACCAACACCGGCTCGCGCGGGGCGCTGTTCGACACCCCGATCATCAACCAGCCGCAGGTCGGCATCCTCGGCACCGGCGCCGTCGTCAAGCGGCCCGTCGTCGTGACGGCCGAGGACGGCGGGGAGACGATCGCGATCCGCTCGATGGTCTACCTGGCGCTGTCCTACGACCACCGCATCGTCGACGGCGCCGACGCCGCGCGCTTCCTCACGACGATGAAGCAGCGTCTCGAGGAAGGGGCGTTCGAGGCCGACCTCGGCCTCTGACGCGCCCGCCGTGAGCCGCATCGTCGTCACCGGCTCGTCCGGGCTGATCGGCACCGCGCTCGTCGCCGCGCTCCGTGAGCGCGGCGACGAGCCGGTCCGGCTGGTCCGGCGCGCCCCCTCGGCCGCCGACGAGGTCCGCTGGGACCCCGCGAGCCGTCACCTCGACCCGACCGTCCTCGACGGCGTCGACGGCGTCGTCCACCTGGCCGGCGCGGGAGTCGGGGACAAGCGGTGGACCCCGGCCTACAAGCGCGAGATCCTCGCCTCGCGGACCGACTCGACGACCGCGGTCGCGGGGGCCGTCGCGGCGGCCGACCACCCGGTCCGCCTGGTGTCCGGCTCGGCGGTCGGCTTCTACGGCGACCGCGGCGACGAGGAGCTGACCGAGGCCAACCCGGCCGGCACCGGCTTCCTCGCCGACGTCGTCCTCGCGTGGGAGGCCGCCGCCGCTCCCGCGGTGGACGCCGGGGCGTCGGTCGCGTTCGCGCGCACCGGGATCGTCATGGCCCGGGAGGGTGGCGCGATGGCCCCGCTGCTGCGCCTGGCCCGGCTCGGGCTCGGCGGCCCGCTCGGCCTCGGCCGCCAGTTCTGGCCCTGGATCACCCTCGTCGACGAGGTCCGGGCACTGCTGCACCTGCTCGACCACCCGGAGGTCACCGGCCCGGTCAACCTCGCCGGTCCGACCCCGGCCCGGCAGAAGGACGTCGCGGCGGCCCTGGGCCGCGCCCTGCACCGGCCGGCCGTGCTGCCCGCCCCGACGCCGGCGCTGCGGCTGGTCGTCGGCGAGTTCGCCGGCGAGATCATGGGCAGCCAGCGCATCGTCGGCGAGGCCCTCGTCGGCAGCGGTTTCGTCCACGAGCACGGCGACCTCGACACCGCGGCCCGCTGGCTCGTGGCCTGACCCGCCCCTCACGGCGACCGCAGCGCCTCGACCCGCCAGCCCTCCGCGGTCCGGACGACGTCGACGAGCACCGGCTCCCCCGGGACGGCCGTGACGTCGGTGTCGTCCCCCGGGCGGACGACGCGGTGCGCGCCCACGGCCACCGTGGCCCGCAGGGTCGCCCGGTCCACGTCCGCCGACCGCACCACGACGTCGGTGACGCGGTAGGCGAGACCGTCGTACCGCGCCCCTGCCGCCCGGAGCGTCGCGACGGCGGCGGCGTCGCGACGGTGGAGGGCGCCGCCGCGGGTCTCCGCGGCGTCGAGCCGGGTCGGGTCGGCGGCGCGGTAGGCGGCGGCCCGCTCGTCGGCGAGCACGGTGAGCAGGTCCTGCGGCCGCCGCACGGGGGCGAGGGGGTCGAGGCGTGGGTCGTCCGTGGCCGACGGCCCGGCGCTCGGCGCCGCGCTCGGGACCGACGCACGTGCAGGGTCCTCCCGCCCGACGAGGGCGCCGACCACGACGAGGGCCGCCACGAGACCCAGGGCGCAGACGCCGAGCGCGACCGGCCGGGCGACCCCGCGGCGGTCGGTCGTCCCCGGCGTCGGCGCCCGGTGCCTCCCCCGCTCCGGTGCCGGCGGGACCGGCGGACGCCCGGCCGCCGCGCGCAGCCGGTAGGTCACGGCGCTCCCGTCGTCACCGGCGACCCGCAGCCGCAGCGGCTCCGGGCGGGCGGCCGCGAAGAGCAGGCACGCGAGCTCGTCGGCGCCCGGGCGCTCCTCCGGGCGCGGGTGGACGGCCGCCTCGAGCGCGGCGACCACCGCCTCCGAGCCCGCCCCCGCCCGGCTCACCTGCGTGAGCGACGGCCGCAGCCCGGGTGCACCCGGCACCTCGCCGGCGAGGCAGAGCCACCCGAGCGCGCCGAGCGCGTAGACGTCGGCGGCCGGGGTCGGGTCGGCCCCGAGCAGCACCTCCGGGGCGAGGTGGCCCGGCGTGCCCCAGACGGCGGCCGGCGCCTCCCCCAGCACGCGTCCGAGGCCGAGGTCGGCGAGGGCCGGTCGACCGTCGAGGTCGAGCAGGACGTTGCCGGGCGACACGTCGCCGTGGACCACCCCGGCCGCGTGCAGCCGACCGAGGGCCCCGGCGAGCGGGGCGAGCACGGTGACGACCTCACCGGGACCGAGGTGCCCGCGGGCGCCGACGAGACCGGCCAGCGAGCCCCCGCGCATCAGGGGCATGACGAGCGCGACCCGGTCGTCCGGCAGCGTCAGGCACGCCTCGACCCGCACGATGTGCTCGGCCGCGGCCCGGCTCGACACCGCCGCCTCGCGCACCGCGGCCTCGGCGGCCTCCGGGTCGCCGTGCGACACCTTGAGCGCCACGGACCGGCCGTCAGTGAGCCGCACCGCCTCCCAGACGTGGGCCGTGCCTCCGCTGCCCAGCAGCCGCCCGATCGCGAACCCCGGGACCGCGGGCGCCTGCATCGTCTCCATGCCACCACCCTGCCGCGACCCGCGAGGACGGCCGCGAGGTTTTCCACAGGCCCTCGTAGGGTGGCCGGGTGACGACCGACCAGCCCACGATCCTCGCCACCTCGGGCGGCTACCGCCCCGGCCACCGCACGTGGTTCGAGCTCGACGCCCTCGTCCACCACGCCGTCGAGCTCTCCGGCGCCCACGGCCGACGGCCCCGGGTCGCGTTCGTCGGCACCGCCTCCGGGGACCCGGAGGCCTTCTCGTTCCGCGCGCTCGAGGCCGGCCGGGTGGCCGGTTTCGAGGTCAGCGTCCTGTCGCTCTTCCCCATGCCCAACCACGAGGACCCCGCGGCCCTCCTCCTCGAGCAGGACGTCGTCTGGGTCAACGGCGGCTCCGTCGCGAACCTGCTGGCGGTCTGGGACGTGCACGACCTGCGCCCCGCGATGCGCGCCGCGTGGGAGGCCGGGGTCGTGCTCGCCGGGGTGTCGGCCGGCTCGATCTGCTGGTACCTCGGGGGGACGACCGACTCCTTCGGGCCCGAGCTGCGCGCGGTGACCAACGGCCTCGGGCTCCTCCCGTACGGCAACGGTGTCCACTACGACTCGGAGGAGCGACGCCGCCCGCTCGTGCACTCGCTGGTCGCCGACGGCACCCTGCCCGAGACGCACTGCACCGACGACGGCGTCGGCCTCGTCTACCGCGGCACGGAGCTCGTCGAGGCGGTCTCCGAGCGGGATGGCAGGGCCGCGTACGTCGTCACGCGCGACGGGGACGAGGCCCGCGAGGAGCGGCTCGAGCCGCGCCGGCTGCCCTCTCCCTGAACCACACCCGTCTCAGCGGGGCGGGTCGACGACCGTGACGACGCGTTCCTCGCGCGCCGACGTGCGGGCCGCGTCGACGACCGCGAGGACGTGGACGGCGTCCCAGGGGTCGACGGGCATCGCGGCCTGCGGGTCGTCGGCCGACAGCGCGGCGGCGACGGCGCGGTAGAGGTCCGCCTGGCTGCTCGCCGCGCGGGTCACGGGCTGGCGCTCGTCACCGCGGTACAGCCACCCGGCGTGGTCCGCGTCGAGGTCGGACTGCGCCGACCACGGGTGCGCCTCGGCCTCGAAGTCGGCCAGCATGAAGGCGGCGGCGCTGCCCAGCAACCGGATCCGTGGGCCCGGTGCACCAGCGAGCGACGTGGCCGAGAGGTGCGACTCCGCTCCCCCGGTGTGCCGGCAGAGGAGGAAGGCGTCGTCCTCCGCGCGGGTGGTGCGGGCGTGCGTGGTGGCCACGACCGATCGCACCGGCCCGAACAGCCGGACGGCGGCATCGACGAGGTGCGTGTGCAGGTCGAGCAGCAGCCCACCGCCCTCCTCGGGCGGGGCGTTCTCGCGCCACCGGTCCTTCGGCACGGGCCGCCAACGCTCCCACCGCATCTCGTAGCGGAACGGCTCCCCCACGAGGCCGTCGGCGACGACCCGCGCCAGCGTCACGTGCTCCGGGTCGTACCGCCGGTTCTGGAACACGGTGAGCGGCACGCCCGCCCGTGCGGCGTAGCGGACCGTGTCCGCGGCCGAGGCTGCGTCGACGGCGAGCGGCTTGTCGACGACGCAGGCGACGCCCGCGTCGACGACCGCCCGCACCTGCTCCGCGTGGCCACCGCTCGGCGTGGCGAGCACGACGAGGTTGAGGCCCGGGACCGCGAGCAGCGCGTCGAGGTCGGCGACGACCTCGACGCCGGGCAGGTCCGAGCGCGCGGCCGCCGCCCGCTCGGCGTCCCGCGTCGAGACGGCGACGACGTCGAGGCCGGCCTCCCGCAGCCGCGGCGCGTGGATGTCACGCCCGGCGAAACCGAAGCCCGCCAACCCGACCCGGGTCATCGCCCCTCCTGCGCGACGGCCTCGTCCCGCGGGGCGTCGGCCGCGAGACGGGCCGGCCACCAGACCCGCGGACCGATGTCGTGGGCCATCGCGGGGACCAGGAGCGACCGGACGACGAACGTGTCGAGGAGGACCCCGAAGCCGACGATGAAGGCGATCTGCACGAGGAACTGGATCGGCAGCACCGACAGCGCCGAGAACGTCGCGGCGAGGACGATGCCCGCGCTCGTGATGACCCCGCCGGTCACGGCGAGCCCGACGAGCACGCCCGGACGGGTGCCGCGGACGAGCGACTCCTCGCGCACCCGCGTCATGAGGAAGATCGAGTAGTCGATGCCGAGCGCGACGAGGAACACGAAGCCGTACAACGGGATCGCGGGGTCCCCGCCGGTGAACCCGAGGACGTGGTCGAAGACCAGCGCCGAGACGCCGATGGTCGCGGCGAACGACACGACGTTGCCGACGACGAGCACGAGCGGCGCGACCAGCGAGCGCAGGAGCAGCGCGAGGATGACGAAGATGACCGCCAGGATCGTCGGGACGATCACCCGCAGGTCGCGCGCGCTGGCGTCGAGGACGTCGAGGTTGGTCGCGGCGTTCCCGCCGACGAGCGCGTCGGGGCTGACGGCGTCGAGGTCGGACCGCAGCCGCCGGACGGTGTCCTCGGCGCCCTCGCTGTCGGCGGCGTCCTTCGTCGTCGCCTGGAGGAGGACGCCACCGTCGACGACCTTCGGCGGCGGGGCGTCCTGCCCGGGCTGCGGGGGCACCAGCCCGAGGTAGGCCGAGTCGATGCCGGGGTCCTTCGACACGAGGTCCAGCGCCGCGTCGGCGTCCGCCTGCGGCACGACGACCTGGAGGGGCTGGGCGGCCCCGGCCGCGAAGTGCTGCTCGATGACCTGCTGCGCCGTGATGGAGTCGACCTCGGTGAGGAAGGTCTCGTCGATAGACGCCCCGCTCGCCTTGAACGTCGGCACGAACGCCGCGGCAGCGAGGAGCGCGACGAGCGTCACGACCCACGTGCGGCGCGGGTGCGTCCCGACGAGGCGCGCGACCCGGCCCCAGACGCCGCGGGCGGAGCCGACGACGTCCTCGGCGTGGGCGTGGTCGACCGTCGGGGCGAAGGGCCAGAAGATGCGGCGGCCGAAGAGCAGGAGCACGGCGGGCAGGAAGGTGAGGGACGCGAGGAGCGCGCCGGCGATGCCGAGGGCGCCGACCGGGCCGAGGCCCGAGGTGCTGCGCAGCTCGGCGAGCAGGAGGCAGAGCAGGCCGATGATGACCGTCGCCGCCGAGGCGCCGACCGGCTCGACGGCGCCGCGCCAGGCCTTCTTCAACGCCTCCCACGAGCTCTCCTCGTCGTGGAGCGCCTCCTTGAAGCGGCTGACGAGCAGGAGCGCGTAGTCGGTCGCGGCGCCGACGACGAGGATGAAGAGGATGCCCTGCGACTGCCCGGAGAGCGTGATGACGTCGTTCTTCGCGAGCTGGTAGACGACAGCGGCCGCGGCCGACAGACCGAGCACCGCGCTGACGAGCACCGCGACCGGCAGGATCGGGCTGCGGTAGACGACGAGGAGGATGACGAGGACGACGACGAGCGCGACGAGCAGGAGGATGCCGTCGATCCCGGCGAACGCCTCCGAGAAGTCGGCGATGAGCCCGCCGGGGCCGCCGACCCATCCGCGCAGGCCGTTGGGGGCCAGCTCGCTGCGCAGCGTGACGCGCAGTGCGTCGGCCCCCTCGGCGAGGGCCGTCGTCTCCCCGCTGGCGGCGGTCCCCGTCGTCCCGTCCAGCGGCACGGACAGCAGGACGGCCCGGCCGTCCTCCGCGGGGATCGGGACGACCCGCCCACCGGGCACGAGGTAGTCCCCGAGGGTCCGACCGGCGCCGAGCTCCGGGAGGGGGATGGACGGCACGCGCTGCGCGAGCTGCTGGACGACACCCAGGTCCCGCGGGTCCAGGGCGGCGCCGTCGGCCCGCTCGACGACGAGGAGGTAGGGCAGCTCGGTGCTGTCGCTGAACCGGGCGACGGCGTCGGCGACGAGGGTCGACTCGGCCTGTGCCGGCAGGAACGTCGAGTTGTCGTTGGACTGGACGCCCGACAGCTGCCCCTGCGCCTGCCCGCCGACGGCCCCGACGCCCAGCCAGAGCAGGACGACGACGACCGCCCCGAGCAGGGCCCAGCGGGGACGTCGGGCCCGGGACCGGCGCTCGTCGGCGGAGGCTTCTCGGGTCTGCGGGTCCGCGGTCATGGGCCCAGCGTATTGAGGTCCGGGCGGGCCGTCCGCGAGGTCCGTCCCGGCCCCGGCGTACCGTGGGCGCCATGCGCTTCGTGCACCTCGGCTTCGCCCCCGACCTCGTCGACTACGAGGCCGGGTGGGCCACCCAGCGCGAGGTGCACGCGCAGGTCGTCGAGGGCACCCTCGAGGACACGACGCTCCTCCTCGAGCACGCCGCGGTCTACACGGCCGGCAAGCGCACCGAGCCGCACGAGCGCCCCGTGGACGGCACGCCCGTCATAGACGTCGACCGCGGCGGCAAGATCACCTGGCACGGCCCCGGGCAGCTCGTCGGCTACCCGATCGTCCGGCTCCCGGAGGTGCCGATCGACGTCGTCGCCCACGTCCGTCGCCTCGAGGAGGTGATGATCCGGACCTGCGCCGACCTCGGCGTCGAGGTCGTCCGGGTCGAGGGCCGCAGCGGCGTCTGGGTGCTCGCCGACGAGCGCGGCCCGGACCGCAAGCTCGGGGCCATCGGCGTCCGGGTCAGCCGCCGGGTGACGATGCACGGCTTCGCGCTCAACTGCGACGCCGACCTCGGCTGGGCCGACGCGATCATCCCGTGCGGCATCGCCGACGCGGGCGTCTCGTCGATCTCCCGCGAGGCCGGGCGCACGGTCACCGTGCAGGACGTCCTGCCGTACGCCGAGAAGCACCTCGCCGACGTCCTCGGCCGCGCCTGAGCACCCTCCCCGCACCGCCGTCCCGGGGTGTCGGGACCGGAGCGTAGGCTGGAACGCGTGACTGTCGCACCCGAGGGACGCCGCCTGCTGCGGGTCGAGGCGCGCAACGCCGAGACCCCGATCGAGCGCAAGCCCGAGTGGATCCGCACCACGGCCCGGATGGGGCCGGAGTACACGCAGATCCACTCGATGGTGAAGGGCCAGGGCCTGCACACCGTGTGCCAGGAGGCCGGCTGTCCCAACATCTTCGAGTGCTGGGAGGACCGCGAGGCGACCTTCCTCATCGGCGGTGACACCTGCACCCGCCGCTGCGACTTCTGCGACATCGCCACCGGGCGCCCGCAGCCGCTCGACCTCGACGAGCCGCGCCGGGTCGCGGAGTCGGTCGCGACGATGGGGCTGCGCTACGCCACCGTCACCGGCGTCGCGCGCGACGACCTCGCCGACGGCGCCGCCGGCCTGTACGCCGACACCATCCGGCAGATCCACGCGCTCAACCCCAACACCGGCGTCGAGATCCTCCCGCCCGACTTCGGCGCGAAGCCGGAGCTCGTCGGCCAGGTCTTCGACGCGCGGCCGGAGGTGTTCGCGCACAACCTCGAGACCGTGCCGCGCATCTTCCGCCGCATCCGGCCCGCCTTCACCTACGAGAAGTCCCTCAAGGTCCTCTCGATGGCGCGCGAGGCGGGGCTGGTCACGAAGTCCAACCTCATCCTCGGCATGGGCGAGGAGGACCACGAGATCGAGGAGGCCATCCGCGACCTCCACGACGCGGGCTGCGACATCCTCACGATCACGCAGTACCTGCGCCCCTCGCCGCTGCACCACCCGATCGACCGGTGGGTCAAGCCCGAGGAGTTCGTCCACTGGTCCGAGCTCGCCGACGAGGTCGGCTTCAAGGGCGTCATGGCGGGCCCGCTCGTCCGCTCGTCCTACCGCGCCGGCCGGCTCTGGGCCACCGCGATGCGCCGCTGGGGACGTCCGATCCCCGAGCACCTCGCGCACCTCGCCGAGGCCGCGAACGACCCCGCCCGCCAGGAGGCGGCGTCGTTGGTCGCCAAGGCCGCCCGCCCCGTATCCTGAGGCCCGCACCCCCGCACTCGCGGGCCGGCGCACCCCGTCCTCGACCAGGAGCACCTCCCCCGTGTCCGACGCACCCGAGAAGAAGCAGGGCCGCATCGCCGAGATCCGGCAGGCCTACCAGGCGATCAAGTCGCTCGACCCGAAGCTCGGGTGGTGGATGCTCGGGGCCGCGCTCCTCACGGCGGCGGTCATCGTCGGCATCGGCGCGATCTTCGGCGGCGGCTGGCTGATCTACGCGGCCATCATTGCCATCCCCTCGGCGTTCCTCGCCGCCGTCATCGTCATGAACCGCCGCGGCAACACGGCGATGTACAAGGCGCTCGACGGGCAGGTCGGCGCGGCCGGCGCCGCGCTGACCGGCATGGGCCGGCGCGGCTGGTTCGCCTCGCAGGAGCCGGTGGCGATGGAGGGGGCGCGCGGGACGCGGGCCCAGGACATGGCCGGCGCCGCGATGGTCTTCCGCGCCCTCGGCCGACCCGGCATCGTCCTCATCGGCGAGGGACCCACCGGCCGCGTCGCCAAGCTGCTCAAGCAGGAGGAGAAGAAGGTGGCGCGGGTCGCCCCCGGTGTGCCCGTCCACCTGTGGACCGTCGGCGACGGCGAGGACCAGGTCCCGGTCAAGAAGATCTCGGGCAAGCTGACCCGGATGCGCCCCGTGCTCACCAAGGCCGAGGTGTCGGTCGTCAACAAGCGCCTGAAGTCCCTCGGTGGCCTCAAGCCCCCGGTGCCCAAGGGCATCGACCCGACGAAGGCGCGCATGGACCGCAAGGCGATGCGCGGCCGCTGACGCGCCCTGCGCGCCCGCGCCGTTCAGGCGGCGGGCGGGGTGGCCGGCACGCCCGGCCGCACGATGCGGGTGCCCGCGGCGAGGTCGTGCAGACCCCGACCGTTGGCGGTGAAGAGCGCGGGCAGGACGAGCGCGGCGAGCACCGAGCGCAGGAGCACCTGGAGCGGGAAGACGCGGCGGCGCACCTGCCAGACCTGCAGTCCCATGAGCCGGTGGCCGACGCTCGAGCCGGTCACCGAGACGAGCACCGTGCTGAGCACGACGTAGACGCCGGCGACGGCCCACGTGCTCGTCGGCACGCCGAGGACCATGGGCGGCCGCTCTCCCGGCTGCGCGAGGTCGAAGGGCAGGACGAGGAAGGTCACGAGCGCGCTGAGCGTCCAGTCGACGACGAAGCCGACGAAGCGGCGCAGCAGCGTGGCGTCCGCCGGGGTCGCGGTGGGGCCCGGCGGAGTGGAGGTCGGCGGCACGCCACCAGCGTACGCGCCGACGCGTTCCACGCTTCGGGCGCGTCGTCCCACGCCTTGATACGGTGGCTGGCGTTACGTCGGCGAAACATCCGGGTCACGGTCGGGAAACCGCCCCGCCCTAGCGTCGTCGGCAACGCCATCAGGGCTGGCTCCCATAGCCCCTGCACCGAACCAGGAGGTTCAACACAGTGTTCAGCTCCGCTGACGAGGTCCTCTCCTTCATCAAGGACGAGGACGTCAAGTTCGTCGACATCCGGTTCTGCGACCTTCCCGGCGTCATGCAGCACTTCAACGTGCCTGCCGCCTCGGTCGACGAGGACTTCTTCACCAACGGCCAGATGTTCGACGGATCCTCGATCCGCGGCTTCCAGGCCATCCACGAGTCCGACATGAAGCTGGTCCCGGACCCGACGACGGCCTACGTCGACCCGTTCCGCGCCGAGAAGACGCTCATCATGAACTTCTCGATCGTCGACCCCTTCACCGGTGAGCCCTACAGCCGCGACCCGCGCAACATCGCGGCGAAGGCCGAGGCGTACCTCAAGTCGACCGGCATCGCCGACACCGCCTACTTCGGTGCCGAGGCCGAGTTCTACGTCTTCGACGACGTGCGCTTCGAGACCAAGGCGAACGCCAGCTACTACTACATCGACTCCGTCGAGGCCGCCTGGAACACCGGCCGCGTCGAGGACGGCGGCAACCGCGGGTACAAGACCCGCTACAAGGGCGGCTACTTCCCCGTCCCGCCGGTCGACCACTTCGCCGACACCCGCGACAAGATCTGCCTCAACCTGGCCAAGGTGGGCATCGAGGTCGAGCGCAGCCACCACGAGGTGGGCACCGCGGGCCAGCAGGAGATCAACTACCGGTTCAACACCCTGCTCCAGTCCGGTGACGACATGATGAAGTTCAAGTACGTCGTCAAGAACACCGTGTGGGAGGGCGGCAAGACCGCCACCTTCATGCCGAAGCCGATCTTCGGCGACAACGGCTCGGGCATGCACACCCACCAGTCGCTCTGGAAGGACGGTGAGCCGCTCTTCTACGACGAGCGCGGCTACGGCGGCCTCTCCGACCTCGCGCGCTGGTACATCGGCGGCCTGCTCAAGCACGCCCCGGCGCTGCTCGCCTTCACGAACCCGACGGTCAACAGCTACCACCGCCTGGTGCCCGGCTACGAGGCCCCGGTCAACCTCGTGTACTCGGCCCGCAACCGCTCCGCCTGCGTCCGCATCCCGATCGCCGGCGACAGCCCCAAGGCCAAGCGCATCGAGTTCCGCATCCCGGACCCGTCGTCCAACCCCTACCTGTGCTTCGCGGCGCAGCTGATGGCCGGCCTCGACGGCATCCGCAACCGGATCGAGCCGCCGGAGCCCGTGGACAAGGACCTCTACGAGCTGCCCCCGGAGGAGCACGACGCCATCGCGCAGGTCCCCGGCTCGCTGCCGGCCGTCCTCGACGCGCTCGAGGCCGACCACGAGTTCCTCCTCGAGGGTGACGTCTTTACCGAGGACCTCATCGCCACGTGGATCGAGTGGAAGCGCAAGAACGAGGTGGACCCGATCCGCTTCCGACCGCACCCGCACGAGTTCGAGATGTATTTCGACATCTGAGCCGTCGTACGTCGCGACGCCCCCGCCGGATCATCCGGCGGGGGCGTCGTCGCGTCCGGCGGTGGCCGGCCGCGTGCTCTCCGTTCCTGAGAGCGGGGCGGGGGTGCTGACCAGCGACGTCGCGGGACCACACGGCTGTCGTTCTCAGGTCGGTTTTGGTCGGTCCGGCACGGCCGGGCTAGCGTCTCGCCCCGTTGTGTCCGGTGCAGGGATCGGCACGACTGCGGGGGGGGGGAGACCGCACGACCGTCGGTCGTCGCACGCAGCGACGACCCCCACCCCTGGAGTTCCACCGTGCCCACGACCACCTCGATCACGACTGCCCTCGGCACCCTCACGGCCGCTGCTGCGCTCGCCGTCGGGACCGCCACCGCCGCCCCCGCCACCGCCGCCCAGACCCCGTCGGTCGGCACCTCGGGGGGCGCCGCCGCCGCCGCGTCGGCCGCGACGGCCACGACCAAGACGAACTACGGCGGCCTCTACGGCTCGACCGCGGCGGACCGCACCCGCCGGGGGGTCGACCAGCAGTGGCTCAAGGTCCGCTGGTCCGACCTCGAGCCCCGTGAGGGCGTCTTCGACCTCACGCCGATCACCCGCCTCCTCGCCTCGGACCCGGACCTCGTCGTCCGCCTGCACGTCCAGGGCGGGCAGTTCGCGCCGCAGTGGCTCAAGTCCGCTGCCGGCACCGCCCGCGTCACCAACGCCAAGGACAAGGTGGGGGCCACCGTGGGTCGCTACTGGACCCCCCGCTACCGCGCCGCCTACGAGCGCTTCGTCACCGCGCTCGGCGCGCGCCTGGACGACCACCCGCGCGTCGCGTCGGTCAACATGTTCGGCGCCTCCCTCGTCTACGACGAGCCGTGGATCACCGGCGGCCCGGCCGCAGGCGCCGCCCTCCACCGCGCCGGCCTCACCAAGGACAAGGCCGTCGCCGCGCAGGACGCCGGCCTCGCCGCCACCGTCGCCGCCTTCCCGCACACCGTCGTCGAGATGCCCCTGCACAGCCGCCTCAGCTGGCCCGTGGCGGGCGGCCAGAAGGGCAGCTGGACCGAGGGGCGGGCGCTCGCCAACGCGTGGGACGCCGAGTACGGCAGCCGGGTCATCTTCACCGACTACGGGTGGGGCCAGGGTGACTGGACCGCCGCCGCGAGCAGCCTGAGCACCGCGCCCGACCTGTACTCCTGGATGCACAAGCGCGCCGACCTCGGCCGGCCGATCGCCTTCCAGGCCACGCTCGCCCCCGGCAAGGCCGCCGGGACCGTCCGACCCACGGCGGCCGTCGCCCTCGCCGCGTCCCGGGAGGCCGCCCGGATGGGTGCCAGCTGGTTCGAGCACCACAGCTGGGGCTACCTCACCGTCGCCCAGGCCCGGGCGATGGACGCCGCGCTGTCGGCGAACGTGGGCTGATCAGCCCTCGGTGAGGTCGGCCTCGGCCTGCGCCAGTGCCCGCGGCGTGTCGACGTCGCGGGCACCGGCGCGCCCGACCCGCACCGCCACGTGGCCCGCGTCGAGCAGCGCCATCGCCCGGCCCCCGTGGCCGGAGCCCAGCGCGAGGCCCTCGACCGCCGACCGCCGGTAGGCGGCGAGCAACGGGGTGACGCGGCCGTCGTCGTCCTCGGCGACGGCGGCGCCGACCGCGTCGTCGGGCCGGAGCGCGTCGACGAGCGACGGCAGGGCCGCGCCACCGGCCGGCATGTCGCCGGCGAGCACGGCGACGACCTCGCCGCCGCAGGCGGCGATCCCCGCCAGCACCGCGGCCAGCGGGCCCCCGCCGGGCGGGTCCTCGCGCACCCAGCGGGCTCCCGGACGTCGGAGGGGACGCTCGGGACCGACGAGGACGACCGGCCACCCGGTCGGGACGCCCGCCACGGCCCGCTCGAGGACGCTCGACCCGCCGAGCGGCGCCGCGAGCTTGTCGGAGCCGAAGCGCCGCGACGAGCCTCCGGCGAGGACGACGACCGGGACGCCCTCTCCGGGCGCGGTCACCAGTCGGTCCCGTGACAGGCGGCGGCCCCCGGCGACTCGACCTGCACCGTGGCGTGGGCGATGCCGAACCGGTCGCGCAGCACGCCGGCCGCCCGATCGAGGACCGCCTCCCCCGCCTCGTCGCTCACGAGGTGCGCGGTCGCGACGTCCATCCCGGAGGTGAGTGTCCACAGGTGGAGGTCGTGCACCTCGACGACGCCGTCGACCTCCTCGAGGGCTGCGCGGACGGCCTCGGGGTCGACGCCGGCCGGGGCGTGCTGGCCGAGCACCGCGAGCACCTCCCGCCCGAGGTGAACGGCACGAACGAGGACGAACACACCGATCGCCAGCGCGACCAGGGTGTCCCACAACGGGTTTCCGGTCGCGCCCACGAGGAGCGCCGCGACGATGACGCCGACGGATCCGGCGGCGTCGGCGAGGACCTCGAGGTAGGCGCCCCGCACGTTCAGGCTCTCGGCCGCCCCTCCGCGCAGGAGGGCGAGCGAGACGAGGTTGACGACGAGCCCGAGGGCCCCGACGAGCACCATCGTCCCGGAGGCCACCTCCGGCTCGGCGCCGAGCCGGCGCAGGGCCTCGACGACGACGTAGACCGACACCCCGCCCATGACGAGGACCGCGAAGCCGGACGCGAAGACCTCGGCCCGGTAGGAGCCGTACGTGCGCCGCCCGGTCGTGTCCGGGCGGGTCGCGACCCGGGTGGCGACGAGGGCCGCGCCGAGGGTGACCACGTCGGCCGCCATGTGGCCGGCGTCCGAGAGGAGGGCCAGCGAGCCGGACGCGAGGCCGGCGAGCAGCTCGACGACGAAGAAGGCCGCGACGAGGCCGAACGCGACGGCCAGCCGCCAGCGGTGCCGCCCGCCGGCGTGCCCGCCGTGGCCGTGCGAGCCGCTCATGCCGTGGCCGCCGTGGCCGCCGTGGCGCCGTGGCGGGCGTGGGCGCGCGCGACGCCGAGCAGGGTGCGCACGTGGTCGTCGGAGAGGGAGTAGTGGACGTGGCGCCCGTCCCGCCGCCCGACGACCACCCCCGACGCGCGCAGGAGGCGCAGGGCCTGGCTCGCGGTCGACTCGGCCGTCCGGGTCGCCTCCGCGAGATCGTGCACGCACAGCTCCCCCGCGTCGTGCAGCGCCAGCAGCAGCCGGACCCGCGTCGGGTCACCGAGCAGCCGGAAGACCCGGGCCATCTCGTCCGTCTCGTCCACGTCTCTCCTGACATCTGATCGTCTGCTCAGATGTCATGATGCCACGTTCGGCCCCGCCGGCCGTCAGCGGGGACGCACCGTGACGCACTGCGCGAGCGACCCCAGCGGGCCGTTCGCATCGTGCAGCCGGCTGCTGGTCAGCCCGATGCCGTTGTCGCCGAACGTGATCGACGCGTCGACGCCGAGCCACTCCCCCACGGGCTCGCGCAGCAGGTGCGCGGTGAGGTCGATGTTCGGGTAGTGCACCTCGCGCGGGTCGGCACGGACCGTCATCCCGTTGGCGATGTCGAGCAGGCCCGCGACCCGCGCGGTGGCACCGACCGGCTCGCCCTCGACGAGCGGGACCGGCGTCCGCACCCAGAACCACCCGCGGCCCGGCTCCTCGAGGTGGCGACGCACCTCGACGCCGCCGATGAACCCGCCGGGCCAGGTCTCGCCCGGCGCCCACGCCTCGAGCTCGTCGGGACCGGGGATGGCGGGCAACGCGGTCCCGGCGACGGCGGTCGTGTCACGCTCCGCCATCAGCCAGGCCCGCAGCAGCGCGACCGGCCGGCCCGCGTGCGACAGGCTCGCCTCGACGAGCTCGATCGTCCGGCCGGGCCGGACGACGCGCACCTCCGTGGTCACCTCGGCGACCGGGACCGTCCCGAGGATGTCGTAGCAGAGGCGCGAGAGCACGAGCCCGTCGTCGCGGCGCGCGTCCCGGTCGCGCTCGACGACGTGGGCGAGGAGGCCGAGGGCCGGCGCGATGTGCTGCTCGTCCTCGCGCCACGCCCCGCCGGTGTGCTCGCTCGCGCGGAAGGTGTGCTCGTCCAGCCGGTGGAAGTACGTCACGCCGTCGTCCTCTCGTCGGGTCCCTGCCGACCCTACGCACGCCGGTGCGCGCGGACGCGTCCCGGCCGTCCTCGCGGCTCTTGCCTGAGCGGGTGCCGCTGCGTAAAATTGAGCGCATACCACTCATGGCGACTTCGGTCGCCACCGATCCCGAGGAGGTTCCCATGGCCACCACCTTCGACCCGTTCCGCGACCTCGACCGCATGCTCACGGGCAGCTTCCGCCCCGCGGCGACCGCCATGCCGATGGACCTCGTCCGGTCGGCCGACGCCTTCGTCGCGAGGATCGACCTGCCCGGTGTCGACCCTGCGTCGATCGACGTCGACGTCGAGGACCGGACGCTGACGATCCGGGCCGAACGCCGCGAGGCGCCGGGCGGCGAGGTCCAGTGGCTCTCGCACGAGCGCCCGACCGGCACCTTCGCGCGACAGCTGACCCTCGGCCACGGTGTGGCGCTGGACCGCATCTCGGCCGACTACGCCGACGGGGTCCTCACGCTCACCATCCCCGTCGCTGAGGAGGCCCGTCCGCGGAAGATCAGCGTCAACCACGGGGGCTCGCGTCGCAGCATCGAGGCCGAGGCGAAGCAGCCGGTCACGGTCTGAACGCACCCGTCCACCGGTCGGCGCCGCCCACGCCCGTGGGCGGCGCCGGCCCTCGCGGGCCGACAACCGGGGTGCGAGGCGACCGGCCCTCCGCGTACGGTCGACGGCGGCCCTCCGGCCCCGCACCACGACCACCGACCCCAGGAGCACCGTGCGCCGCCTCGTCTACTACGTCGCGACCTCCCTCGACGGCTTCATCGCCGACCCCGCCGGGGACGCGTCGGCCTTCCCGGTCGCGCCCGACACCCTCGCAGCGCTCTTCGCGGAGTACCCGGAGACCTGCCCGGCGCACGTGCGGGCCGCCCTCGGGGTCGACGCCCCGCCGCGGCACTTCGACACCGTCGTCATGGGTCGCACCACGCACCAGCCCGCACTCGACGCCGGCCTCACGAGCGCCTACCCGCACCTGCGCCAGTACGTCGTGACCCGGCGCGAGGACCTGCCCGAGGACCCGACCGTCACGGTCGTCCACGACGACCCGGTGGGTCTCGTCCGGGCGCTCAAGGCCGAGGAGGACGGCCTCGACGTCTGGCTCTGCGGCGGCGGTGACCTCGCCGGCCAGGTGCTCGACGAGGTGGACGAGCTGCACCTCAAGGTCAACCCGGTGCTCCTCGGCGAGGGCGTGCCGCTCGTGCGGGGCGCCGCCGACCCCGCTGCGTGGCGTCTGGCGAGCAGCACCCCGCTCCCCCACGGCGTGCTCCTCACGCGGTACGTGCGCGCCTGACCCGGCCCGCGCCCCGGTGTGCGCGATGATCGCCTCGTGACACCCACCCGCGCCGACCTCCTCGAGCAGCTCGTCGACACCGGTCGGCACGTCGTCGAGCGCGGCCTCGTGCAGGCCTCGGGCGGCAACCTGTCGGCCCGCCTGCCCGGCACCGACACCTTCGTCGTCACCGGCACCGGGACGTGGCTGGACCGCCTGCGACCCGAGGAGTTCGCCGAGCTGTCGCTCGACGGTGAGCACCGCGGCGGCGCCGAGCGGCCCTCCGTCGAGTGGAAGCTGCACGCCCGCACCTACGCGGCCCGCCCGGACGTGGGCGCCATCGTCCACCTGCACCCGCAGCACGTCCTGCTCGTCGACCTCCTCGGGGCGCCCATCCGCTTCACGACCCTCGACCACCAGTACTACCTCGGCTCGGCCGGTCGGGTGCCGTTCCTGCCCTCCGGCACCGAGGAGCTCGCGCAGGCGGCGGCCGACGCGGCGCGCGACCACGACGCCGTCGTCCTCGCGCACCACGGCTGCTCGACCCTGGGCGACACCGTGCCCATGGCCCTGCGCCGCGCCCTCAACCTCGAGGAGGCGGCCGCGATGACCTACCGGCTGCTCGTCGCGGGCGACACGACGGCCGACTTCCCGGCGGAGTACCGGGGCCGCATCATCGACGTCTGAGCGGGCCTCAGCGGGCGAGGACGAGGGTGCCGAGCGCGAGCAGCCAGGACACGAAGGACCCGACGAGGAAGTACTCCGTCACCTCGTCGATGCCGACGCCGTCGACCGACTCGCGCTCGGAGCGCTTGCTCTGCAGCTCGGGGAAGCGGATGAGGCCCTTCGCGGCGATGACGAGCCCGGCGGCGCCGAGCTGGCCGGCGAGCCCGAGCCCGATGATGAGGACGCGCTCCATCGGGCCCAGCAGCCGCCCACCGCGCAGCTGCTCCGACGCATCGGGCCCCGAGGCCGACGCGACGTGGCCGCTCGGCCGCGCGGCGCCGATCGCGACGAGGACGAGGCGCACGACGACGTTGCCGGTCGCGAGGTTGGCCAGCAGCAGGCCGGCGACGAGCAGGACGTGCCCGGGCTCGACGCCGACGAGGACACCAGGGACGTGGGCCCAGCCGAGCCAGGCGGCGAGCGGGCCGCCGACGTCACCGGCCCACCCCGAGAGCCCGACGAGCCACACCGCACCCCCGGCGAGCGAGGCGAGGGCGGCGGCGTGCCCGCTGCCGGTGGTCAGGGACTGCTGCGACCAGCGCAGCCAGAGCAGCAGCGCGACGAGCGAGGCGGCGAGGACGACGACGTCGAGCGGCGACCAGAGCCCGCCGAGCAGGGCGGCGCCGACGACCCCGAGCACGCCGGCGAGGCGCGCCCGCCCCTCCGCCGACGGGTGGGCCCCGCCGCCGCGGACGAGGTCGGCGAGCCCGACCCCGACGAACCAGACCCCGAGCCACGTCACGGCAGCACCCGGAGGAGCTCGTGCGCCGCGAGCACGGCGCCGATCCCGTCGCCCCGGACACGCTGCGAGACGGCGGACGCGCTGACGCCCTCGCGGGTCGCGAGCTCGGCCTGGGTCGTCTCGGGGTCCATCAGTCCTCGCAGGAGTCGCAGGGATCGGTCCGAGAGGGAGCCAACCAGATGGTCCCGACACAGCAGGGCCGCCGTGACGGCAGCCTCCGGCCCGGTGGCGTCGAGCCCGCCCCCGCGCACCATCGCGTCGGTCTCGGCGTCGACGGTGCGGACGCCGGTGCGCAGCCAGCGCGTCGCCGGGCGGGCCGCCGTCTCCTCGACGGCCTCGACCGCGGCCCGCGCCGCCCACCAGCCGGGTCCGTCCTCGAGCCCGCGCTCCGGGTCGGTGTCGGTGACGGGCCCCCGCCCGATGCCGACCCGGACGTCGGCCTCGGGCAGCAGCTCGAGGCGGACCCGGAGGGCGGCGTCGAGGGCCGCACCGAGCGTCGCGTACGTGCCCTGGAACTCGTCGCCGACGGTGGTCCGCAGCCCCGAGACCGACGGGCAGCGCGCGTCGGTGGCCGCGAGCGCCTCCCCGAGCCTCGCCTGGAGCCGGCGCCGGTCCGCGGCCCCCCGGGACGCGACGAGGTCACCGATGAGCACGCACGGTGAAGCGATGGACTTCAGGTCAGCCATCTGAAGATCATACCTTCATTCGGCGGATCTGAAGCCCCAGGCTTCATCATCGATCTCGCGCGCCGTCCAGCCGGTCGCCGGCGGCGGGCTCGACGACCCCACGCTCGGTGGCCACCGCCGAGACGAGGCGGGCCGGGGTCACGTCGAAGGCCGGGTTGAACCCGGGCGTTCCCTCGGGCGCGACGCGCACGCCGGTGAGCATCGTCACCTCCTCCCCGGGCCGCTCCTCGATCTCGATCTCGGACCCGTCGGCCATCGCAAGGTCGACCGTCGACCAGGGCGCCGCGACGAGCAGGGGGATGCCGGCCTCGCGGCAGGCCAGGGCCACCCCGAGCGTGCCGACCTTGTTCGCGACGTCGCCGTTGGCCGTGATCCGGTCCGCGCCGACGACCGCGCAGTCGACGAGGCCCCGCAGGATCGTCGACGCCGCGGCGCCGTCGGCCTGGACCGCGTGCGGGATGCCCTCGGCCGCGAGCTCCCACGCGGTGAGCCGCGCTCCCTGGAGGAGCGGGCGCGTCTCGTCGGCGTAGACGAAGTCGACGAGGCCGCGCGCGTCGAGCTCGCGGACCACCCCGAGCGCGGTGCCCCACGCCGAGGTCGCGAGCACCCCCGCGTTGCAGTGGGTCAGCACGCGCAGCCGCTCCTTGCCGGTGCGCTCGAGGAGCCAGTCGGCCGCGAGGCGCGAGAGCTCGCGGTTGGCCGCCTCGTCCTCGCGCGCCACCCGCAGCGCCGCCTCGAGGACCGCGGCCCGCCCCTGCGGGACGAGGGGACGGACGGCGTCGACGCCCCACGCGAGGTTGACCGCGGTCGGCCGGGCGTCGCGCACCCGGTCGATCTCGCGCTGGAGGCGCTCCTCGTCCCACCCCTCGTCCGCGGCCTCGTCCATCGCGACGACGACCCCGAGCGCGCCCGTCACCCCGAGCGCCGGGGCCCCGCGCACCGCGAGCCGCCCGATGGCGTCCACGAGGGTGTCGACGTCCTCGACGACGAGGTGCTCGGTCACGGTCGGCAGGAGGGTCTGGTCGAGGATGCGCAGGGCGCCGCGTCCGTCGCGGCCGGCGGCGGCATCCCACTCGAGGGCGAGGAGGCTCATGCCCCGACCCTAGGCCCGCTCCACCCCCCGCTGGACCTGCGGGCGTCGCCACCCGCCGCTAGCGTGCGCCCATGGCCAGCCTCCGCGCCCGGCACGTCCTCGGCGCCGCCCTCGTGACCACCGCCCTCCTCGCCCCGCTCGGCGCCACCGCCGCGAGCGCCCGCACGGGGTCGCACCCACCGGCGGGAGCGGACCCGAGGGTCGCCGACGTCCTCGTGCCGGTCGGCGGTGGCTACGAGACCGACACCCTGGAGGCGTTCGCGCGCACGGCCGCCGCCCGCGCCTCCGGCCCGACGGTCGACCTCGTCGTCGTGCCGTCGGCCTACGGCGACGCCCCCGAGGACCGCGCCGAGAACCTCGAGCTCGCCGGTGAGCGCACCGAGCAGCTGCGCGCGGCCTGCGAGAGCGCCGTGCCGGCGCGCTTCAGCGGGTGCACCGCACGCCTCGCCGTCCTCCTCGACCGGGCCGACGCGCTCGACCCCGCCAACGCCACCGCGCTCGCCGACCCCGCGACCGACGGGATCTTCGTGCTCGGAGGCGACCAGGGCCTCGCGATGCAGGTCCTCGCCGCCAGCCCGGCCGAGCGCGCGGTCAGCGCCGCGACCCGGCGGGGTGTCGTCCTCGGCGGGACGAGCGCCGGCGCCGCCGTCGAGTCCCGCTCGATGATCAACGGCTACGTCGGCGACCTCGGGCCCGCCGAGGGCCTGCGCCGCGGGTCGACGCTCGTGTGGTGGGGCGACGACGCCGACCTCGAGCGGGGTCTCGACACCGGTTCGCGGCGCGCGATCTACGACCAGCACTTCCACCAGCGGGGTCGCCTCGGCCGGACGCTCTCGACGCTGGCGACCGCGGACGAGCGCTTCCGCGGTGCGAGCCCGGTCGGGGTGGGCGTCGACTACGGCACCGGCGTGCGCGCCATCGACGACCGCCTCCTGACCGGGGTCTTCGGCCAGGGCTCCGTCTCGGTCGTCGACCTCGAGACCCTCCGGGCCACGCACACCTGGGGGGGGCCCGAGCGCACCCTGTCGGCCCGCCGGGTCCTCACCCACCTCCTCACCGAGGGCCAGACCTACGACCTGCGCACCCGCACCCTGACCCGCCTCGGCGACGTCGTCCGACCCCCGCGGGCGACGCCCTGGCGGGCCCCGGCAGCCCCCGGGCGCGGCACGCTCGTCGTGGGCGGCGGCGTCCTCGGCTCCCCCGTCGTCGCCGACGTCGTCGACCGGGCCCGGGCCGTGCGCGCCGACGCCCGCGCGCGCCTCGTCGTGCTCGCCCTCGGCACGGACGCCCCGGCCCTCGGGGCGCGCTACGCCGAGGCCGCCCGCGACGCGGGCTGGAGGGGCACGGTGCAGGTCCTCACCCTCGAGACCCTGCGCGACGGCTCCCTCCGCGGCGCCACGGCGGCCCTCGTCGTCGGCGACGACCCGGCCACGGTCGGCGCCGACCTGGCGGGGCCGCGCGTGCGGGCCGCCGTGACCGAGGCCGTGCGCCGCACCCCCGTCGTCCTCACCGACGGCGCCGTCTCCGCCGCCGTCGGCGAGCGCTGGTCCCCGACCGCCCGCCCGACCGACGACGAGCTCGAGGACGCGGGCATCGCCGCCTTCCGCACCGGCGACGCGCGCTGGCGCACCGGGCTCGGCCTCGTGCACGCCACCGTCGTGCCCCACCTCGCGGCCGACAACCGCTGGGGTCGCCTCTACGGCTCGGTGGCCGTCGACCGCCACGACCTCGTCCTCGGCGTCCTCGACGGCTCGGCCGTCGTCCTCGAGCGCGGGTCGGCCTCCGTGACGGGCGAGTCCGTCGTCGTCGCCGACGGCGACGAGGCCCGGACGTGGACCTCGGCCAACGGGTCGATCGGCGCCGCCAACATCGTGCTCGACGTGTTCGCCGACGGGCAGCGGCTGCGCCGCTGACGCCGCTCCCCGACCCGGCGCGGCCCGGTGCGCGACGACGTGACATCCGTCCTTGTGCCCGGGCCGCGCCGGTGGGACCGTCGGAGGTGGAGGCACCCCACCTCCCTCGACGACGGACCTCCCGAGCAGTCGCAGCCCGCCGCCGGGTGTGCTGCACGGGAAGGACGAGTCGATGAACCAGTCCCGGGTCGTCGTCGGGGTCGACGGGTCTCCGCTGTCGGAGGCCGCCGTGGTCCAGGCCGCCCACTTCGCGAGCACCCGCGGGATGACCCTGCACGTGCTCCACGCCTTCGCCCCCGACCTGCCGATGCTCGGCTTCGGGGCGCTGGCCGACCGCTCGGTGGTCACCGACCACGGCCGACGGCTGCTCGACGCGGCGGTGGCCCGCGCGCACGCCGCCCACCCCGACCTCAGCGTCACCTCCGCCCTCCACGACGGCTACGCGAGCACCTCGCTCGTCGGCTCCTCGCAGACCGCCGCGCTCGTCGTCGTCGGCGTGGCCGGCCACGGGGTGCTCAGCCGCGCCGGTCTGGGCGCCGTCGCGATGCAGGTGCTCACCCACGCCCGCTGTCCCGTCCTCGTCGTCGGGCACACGAGCGCCGCGAGCACCCCGGCCTCCGGCGGCCGGGTCGTCGTCGGGTTCGACGGCTCCGACGCCTCGATCGGCGCCCTGCGGACGGCCGTCCGGGAGGCGGAGGTCCTCGGCGGCACCGTCGACGCCGTCCACGCCTGGCAGGCGCGCGGGGCCACCGACCCGACGCTCGCCGACGCCTCGAGCTGGGAGGACTACGTCGCCGGGGTCGAGCGCATGGTCGAGCGCGAGACCGCGGCCCTGCGCCCGGAGCACCCCGACGCCAAGGTCGAGGTCCACGTCGTGCGCGACGACCCGGTGCACGCCCTCGCCACGAGCAGCGAGGGGGCGAGCCTGCTCGCCGTCGGCGCCCGCGGACGCGGCGGCTTCGAGGGCCTGCACGTCGGGTCGAGCGCGCTGCGCGTCGTCTCGCGCAGCGCGTGCCCGGTGCTCGTCAGTCGCTGAGCGTCTCGGGGCCGTCGACGCGCTCGGTGGCCCCGAGCCGGTCGAGGACGAAGGCCCACTCCCAGGCGATCTGCTCCCAGGCGGCGTACCGCCCCGAGCGGCCGCCGTGGCCGGCGGACAGCTCGGTGCGCAGGAGCACCGGGTGGGTCGCGGGGTCGTTGGTCACGGTCTCGCGCAGGCGCGCCACCCACTTGGCCGGCTCGGTGACGTAGACGCGCGTGTCGTGCAGGCTGGTCGTCGCGAGGATCGCCGGGTAGGCCTCGGGGCGCACGTTCTCGTAGGGCGTGTACGCGCGCATGGCCGCGTACACCTCCGGGTCCTCGAGCGGGTTGCCCCACTCCTCCCACTCCCCCACGGTCAGCGGCAGCTCCGGCTGGAGGATGGTGGTGAGCGCGTCGACGAACGGCACCGCCGCGTGCGCGACGCGGAACAGCCCGGGCGCCGCGTTGACGACCGCGCCGACGAGCAGCCCACCCGCGGAGCCGCCCTCGAGGCCGAGCCGGTCCGACGCGACCCACCCCGACGTGACGAGGTGCTCGGCGGCGGCGACGGTGTCGGAGAAGGTGTTCGGCTTGGCGAGCAGCTTGCCCTCGTCGTACCAGCGCCGGCCCATCTCGCCGCCGCCCCGGACGTGCGCGACGGCGAACACGACGCCGCGGTCGAGCAGCCCGAGCCGTGCGACGGAGAAGTACGGGTCGGACGAGATCTCGTAGGCGCCGTAGGCCCCCAGCAGCCCCGGGTTCGTGCCGTCGGCGACGACGCCGCGACGGCGCACGACGGACACCGGCACCTGCGTGCCGTCCGGTGCCGTGGCCCACTCGCGCGACTCCTCGTAGTCGGCGGCGTCGAACCCGCCGAGCACCGGCTGGCGCTTGAGCTCGGTGCGCGCCCCCGTCGCGAGGTCGACGTCGAGCACGGTCCGGGGCGTGGTCCACGACTCGACGACGACCTGCACCGACCGCTGGTCGGGCTCCGGGTTGTCGCCGAGGCCGATCGAGTGCACCGCCGTCCCGACCTCGACGTCCCACGGGGTCCCGTGGCCGGAGACCGACGTGACGTCTCGGGGCAGCACGCGCAGCGCGGTGAGGCCACCGGTGCGCAACGAGAGGACGGTCGCGTCGTCGAAGGCGTCGACGCCGACGAAGCGCTCGCCGTCCCCGGACGAGAGGAGCGGCACCCACTGCTCGTGGCTCGTCGCGTCGAGCGGCGCCCACGCGAGGTCGGAGTCCGGGTCGTCGGCGTTGTGGACGACGAGCAGCCGGTCGTCGGCCGGCTCGACGTCGTACTCGACGCCCTCGCGCCGCGGCGCGACGACGCGCCACTCGCCCTCGGGGTCGTCCGAGGGGAGCATCCACACCTCGGAGGTGGTCTTGGAGCCGAGGCCGAGCAGGAGCCAGCGCTCGTCGCGGCTGCCGCTCACGCCCATCCAGAAGCGCTCGTCGGTCTCCTCGTGCACGAGGACGTCGTCGGCGGGGTCGCCGCCGACGCGGTGGCGCCACAGCTGGTGCGGCCGCCAGGCGTCGTCGACGCGGGTGTAGAAGACGAAGGAGCCGTCGCGGCTCAGCTCGACGCCGTACCCGATGCCGGTCAGGGCGTCGTCGAGGACGCGGCCCGTGGCCACCTCGCGGACGACGAGGTCGAAGCGCTCGTCACCGGCGGTGTCGACGGCGAACGCGAGCAGCCGGTGGTCCGAGCTCACCGTGAGGGCCCCGAGCGAGAAGAACTCCGAGTCGCCCGCCTCGACGTTGCCGTCGAGCACCACCTGCTCCCCCGGCAGCGCCGCGCCCTCGGGGTCGGGGCGCGGGTCGCCGTCGGCCCGCGGCACCCGCACGTGGATGGCGTACTGCTTGCCCTCCGCGGTGCGCGAGAAGTACCACCAGGGACCGCTCGCGACGGGCACCGACAGGTCGTCCTCCTTGACCCGCGCGCGGATCTCGTCGAAGAGCGTCGTCCGCAGCGGGGCGAGGTGCTCGGTCATCGCCTCGGCGTAGGCGTTCTCGGCCTCGAGGTACGCGCGCAGGGCGGGGTCCTCGAGGTCGCGCATCCACCAGTACGGGTCGACCACCCGGTCCCCGTGGTGCTCGCGGACGTGGTCGCGGCGCGGGGCGGTGGGCGGGGTCGGGCTCGGCATGGCGTCACCCTAGCCACGGACGCGGCGAGGGCCGCACCCCGGTGGGGGTACGGCCCTCGTCGGTGCCTCGCGGGTCAGAGCCCGGCGACGCGGTCCGCCGGAGCGGTGAGGTTCGGCGTGGCCCCGAAGTAGTCGACGAGGTTGGCCAGGTCCTCCTTGCCGCCGAGGACGTTCTTCCCCGCGGAGAACGCGGTGAAGGAGTCACCGCCGTTGGCGAGGAAGTTGATGGTCGCGACGCGGTAGGTGGCGTTCATGTCCATCGGCGTGCCGTTCAGGGTCATCGACCCCGGCACGACCCGGCTGCCGGCCGGCTGGGTGGCGTCCCACGTGTAGGAGAAGCCGTCCGAGACACCGAGCCCGAGCGCGTCACGGCCACCGGCGCGGCCGGGGACGTACTGCTGCTCGAGCACGGCCTTCAGCTCGGCCCCGGTGAGGTCGAGCGTCGTGAGGATGTTGCCGAACGGTGCGACGTCGTAGGCCTCGGCGTAGGTGATCTGGCCGGTGCCCTCCGCGTACTTCGGCGCGAGGAGCAGGCTGGCGCGCACGCCGCCGACGTTCATCAGCGCGAGCTGGGCGCCGCCGTTGGCCGGGGCCTGGGTCCCGAAGAGGATCGCGTCGGCGACGAGGTCGGCCATCGGGGTCTCGATGCCGCGGTTGCCGCTGGAGTCACCCGTGATGTCCTCGGCGTTGCTGCCGACGACCTGCGCGGCGAGCGGGCCCGAGAGCGCCTTCCACTTGTCGATGATCGCCGTCTGCGTCGCGTCCTTCGCGAAGGCGGTGCGGCTCACGAGGTGGTTGACCGAGGTCGACTTCTTCCGGTCGACCTCGCCGGTGCGGCGGTCGATAACGAGGTTGGTCTCGGAGACGACCTGGCCGTAGGACGCGGCGCTGGTCACGAGGCGCGGGTTGCCCTTCGGGTCCGGGATCGAGCAGGTGTAGGGCTGGTGGGTGTGCCCCGTGATGATGGCGTCGACGTCGGCGGTCATCGTCCTGGCGATCGTCGCGATCGGGTCGGAGATGCCGACGCACTGCTGGTAGGTGCCGCTCTGGACGCCGCCCTCGTGGAGCAGGACGACGATCGAGTTGACGCCCTTCTTGCGCAGCTCGCGCGCCTGCTTGTTCGCGGTCTCGACCTCGTCCTTGAAGTCGACGTTCGCGACGCCGGCCGGGTCGACGAGGCTCGGGGTGCCCTCGAGGGTCATGCCGATGAAGCCGACCTTGACGCCGTTGACCTTCTTGACCGAGGTCGCCGGCAGGAGCGTGCGCTCCTTGTCGTGGTGGTGGTGGCCCTTGCGGTCCTTGTCCTTGCTCGCCTGCTGCTTGAGGACGACGTTGGCGGCGAGCCACTGGAAGTCGGCGCCGGCGTACGGCTGCGACGGGAAGTAGCAGCCGTCCGTCGGGTGGCAGCCACCCTTCTGCATGCGCAGCAGCTCGGTCGTGCCCTCGTCGAACTCGTGGTTGCCGACGCTGCTGACGTCGAGCTTCATCGCGTTGAGCGACTCGACCGACGGCTCGTCGTGGAAGAGGCCCGAGAGGAACGTCGAGCCGCCGATGAGGTCGCCGGCCGCGACGGTCAGCGAGCTGCCCTTGGGGGCCTTGGCCCGCAGGGTGGACAGCGCGGTCGAGAGGTACTCGGCGCCGCCGACCGGGGTCTGGCTCGGGTCGAGGGTCTTGCTCAACGGACCGTCGGTCGCCTCGAGGTGGCCGTGGTAGTCGTTGAACGAGAGCAGCTGCACCGTCGTCGTCGCCGGGGGCTTCGGGTGGTGGTGGCCACGGCCGTGGTGGTCGTCGTGACCCCCGGCCAGCGCGGCGGGGGTGCCGGCGGCGAGGGTCGCGAGGGCCGCCGCGGCGACACCCGCACCGAGGACGCGTCGTCGGGTCGATCTCATCAGGGGTTCTCCTGGCTTTCTCCGGGCGGGCCACCCCCTGTCCGGGCGGCCGCACGGGGTAGACCCTAGGAGAAAGTCCACGCGACGGCACCCCCTGGCGGGCATCGGGTTCTGGGTGTCGCCGGACGTTCACCGCCCGGTCGGCCCGCGGGCGCTCAGGAGAGGCAGCGCGGGCCGAGCAGCACTTTGAGGTCACCGAAGAGGGCACCGTCGGCGGAGACCCGGTAGGCCGGGTCGAGACGGATCTCGACGGTCCGCCCGGGCTTGACGAGCTTGAGGTGGACCTCGGTCGTGCCCGGGTGGTTGGTGAGGACGCCCTTGAGCTCCTCGATCCGCTGCGGGGTCGCCCGGACGGTCTCCATCGTCACGACGACCGGGCCGCGCGGCCCCTCGCTGACGTCCGGCAGGGTGAGCTCCTGCGCGTAGATCGACACCGAGTCGTCGCGCTTGTTGAGCTTGCCGCGCACGACGGCGATCTGGTCCTGCTGGAGCATCCCCGCCACGGTCATGTACGCGCTCGGGAAGAAGAGGCACTCGATGGAGCCGGCGAGGTCCTCGAGGGTCGCGATGGCCCAGAGGTCGCCCTTCTTCGTGCGCTTGATCTGCAGCCCGGTGATGAGACCGGCGATGGTGACCATCGCCCCCTCGGGGCGGCCCGCGTCGTCGCCGGTGAGGGCGGCGATCTGGGTGTCGGCGTGCGCGGAGAGGACGTGCTCGACCCCGAAGAGCGGGTGGTCGGAGACGTAGAGGCCGAGCATCTCGCGTTCGAAGGACAGCAGGGTCTGCTTGTCCCACTCGACCCCGGGCACGGGGGCCAGGCCCATCATGTCGCCGCCGCCCCCGCCGGAGCCGGCGTCGTCGGCGAAGGCCCCGAAGAGGCTGTCCTGCCCGATCGCCTCCTGCCGCTTGACCGCGACGAACGCGTCGACGTACTCCTCGTGGATGCGCAGCAGGCCCATCCGGGTCTCGGCGAGGCCGTCGAACGCGCCGCCCTTGATGAGCGACTCGATGGTCCGCTTGTTGCACACGACCGCCGGCACCTTGGACATGAAGTCGCGGAAGGAGGTGAAGCGTCCCTTCTCCTCGCGGGCGGCGATGATCGCCTCGACGACGTTCTGGCCGACGTTGCGGATCGCGTGCAGGCCGAAGCGGATGTCGGTGCCGACCGCGGCGAACGGCCCGACGGAGTCGTTGACGTCCGGCGGGAGGACCTTGATGCCCATCCGGCGGCACTCGCCGAGGTAGAGGGCCGACTTGTCCTTGTCGTCACCGACGCTCGTGAGCAGCGCGGCCATGTACTCGGCCGGGTAGTTGGCCTTGAGGTAGCCGGTCCAGTAGGAGACGAGGCCGTAGGCGGCGGTGTGCGCCTTGTTGAACGCGTAGTCGGAGAACGGGACGAGGACGCCCCAGAGGGCCGCGACCGAGGCCTCGTTGTAGCCGTTGGCCTTCATGCCGTCGGAGAAGGGGACGTACTCCTTGTCGAGCACCTCCTTCTTCTTCTTGCCCATCGCGCGGCGCAGGAGGTCGGCGTTGCCGAGGGTGTACCCGGCGAGCTTCTGGGCGATCTCCATGACCTGCTCCTGGTAGATCACCAGGCCGTAGGTCGTCTGCAGGATCGGCTCGAGCGCCTCGACCATCTCGGGCTGGAGCTTGCCCTTGAGCTGCGGGTCGAGCGGGACGAGCTCCTGCTTGCCGTTTTTGCGCAGGGCGAAGTTCGTGTGCGCGTTGACGCCCATCGGGCCGGGGCGGTAGAGCGCGAGGGCCGCGGAGATGTCCTCGAAGTTGTCCGGCTGCATCAGCTTGAGCAGCGTGCGCATCCCGCCGCCGTCGAGCTGGAAGACCCCGAGGGTGTCGCCGCGCGCGAGGAGGTCGTAGGTGGCCTTGTCGGTCATGTCCTTGGACAGCGCGTCGAGGTCGATCTCCTCGCCGCGGTTGGAGCGCACGTTGATGATCGCGTCGTCGAGGATCGTCAGGTTGCGCAGCCCGAGGAAGTCCATCTTGACCAGGCCGAGCGACTCGCAGCTCGGGTAGTCGAACTGCGTGATGACCTGCCCGTCCTGCAGGCGCCGCATGATCGGGATGACGTCGATGAGCGGCTCGCTCGACATGATGACGCCGGCCGCGTGCACGCCCCACTGCCGCTTGAGGCCCTCGAGGCCCTTCGCGGTCTCGACGACCTCCTGGAGGTGCTGCTCCTGGGCGACGAGGTCGCGGAACTCCTTGCCCTCGCCGTAGCGGGGGTGGTTCGGGTCGTAGATGCCCGACAGCGGCACGCCCTTGCCCATGACGTCCGGCGGCATCGCCTTGGTCAGCTGCTCGCCGACGGCGAACGGGTGCCCCATGACGCGGGCGGAGTCCTTGACCGCCTGCTTGGCCTTGATCGTGCCGTACGTGACGATCTGCGCGACCCGCTCGGCGCCGTACTTCTCGGTGACGTAGCGGATGACCTCGCCGCGCCGGCGCTCGTCGAAGTCGACGTCGAAGTCGGGCATCGAGGCGCGCTCGGGGTTGAGGAACCGCTCGAAGATCAGGCCGTGCGGGACGGGGTCGAGGTCGGTGATCTTCATCGCGTAGGCGCACATCGAGCCCGCACCCGAGCCACGGCCCGGGCCGACGCGGATGCCGTTCTCCTTGGCCCAGGTGATGAAGTCGGCGACGACGAGGAAGTACCCCGGGTAGCCCTTGGAGACGATGACCTCGGCCTCGTAGTCCGCCTGCTTCTGGGCGTACTCGGGGATCCCGCCGGGGAAGCGCTCGTGCAGGCCCTTCTGGACCTCCTTGACGAACCAGCTCGTCTCGTCCTCGCCGGGCGGGCAGGGGAAGCGCGGCATGTACCGGCCCTCGCCCTCGGTGAACGAGATGTCGCACATCTCGGCGATGAGGAGGGTGTTGTCGCAGGCCTCGGGCAGCTCGCGCCAGGTGTGGCGCATCTCGGCCGGGCTCTTGAGGTAGAAGTCGTCGGCGTCGAACTTGAACCGGCCCGGGTCCATCATCGTCGAGCCGGACTGGACGCACAGGAGCGCGCCGTGGGCCTTGGCGTCCTCGGGGCTCGTGTAGTGCAGGTCGTTCGTCGCGACGAGCGGCAGGTCGAGCTCGCGGGCCAGGCGCAGGAGGTCCTGCTGCACCCGGCGCTCGATGTCGAGGCCGTGGTCCATCAGCTCGCAGAAGTAGTTCTCGCGGCCGAAGATGTCGCGGAAGTCCGCGGCGGCCTGCTTCGCGAGGTCGTACTGGCCGAGGCGGATGCGGGTCTGGATCTCGCCGGAGGGACAGCCGGTGGTCGCGATGAGCCCCTGGCCGTACCGGTCGAGCAGCTCGCGGTCGACCCGCGGCCACTTCGCGTAGACCTGGTCGAGCGAGGCCTGGCTGTCCATCCGGAAGAGGTTGTGCAGGCCGACGTTGTCGCGGGCCAGCAGCGTCATGTGCGTGTAGGCGCCGGAGCCGGACACGTCGTCGCCGGGACGGGTGCGCTCGTCACCCCACTTGACGCGCGTCTTGTCGGTGCGGTGGGTGCCCGGCGTGACGTACGCCTCGACGCCGATGATCGGCTTGACGCCCGTGCCCTGGGCCTTCTTCCAGAACTCGTACGCCCCGAAGACGTAGCCGTGGTCGGTCGTCGCGAGGGCCGGCATCCCCATCTCGGCGGCGCGGGTGAACAGGTCGCCGATGCGGGCCGCGCCGTCGAGCATCGAGTACTCGGTGTGCACGTGCAGGTGCACGAACGAGTCGCCCTTCGAGGACGACGTGGGGCTCGGGGTCGGGGCGGCGGGGGTGGACATCGCGGACCATCCTAGGTCGCCCCGGGGACACCCTCGGCGTGTCGGGGTCCGTGTCGCCGCGAGCCCCCGTCGGACCGGCTCAGAGCCGGTCCAGCGCCTCCTGGAGGTCGGCCGGGTAGCCGCTCTCGAAGGTGACCCACTCCCCCGAGCCGGGGTGCTCGAAGCCGAGCCCGACGGCGTGCAGCCACTGCCGCTCGAGGCCGAGGCGGCGCGCGAGCGTGGGGTCGGCGCCGTAGGTCGGGTCGCCGACGCAGGGGTGGCGCACGGCCGCCATGTGGACGCGGATCTGGTGGGTGCGCCCGGTCTCGAGGTGCACCTCGAGCAGGCTGGCGTGGCGGAAGGCCTCGAGCAGCTCGTAGTGCGTGACCGCGGGCTTGCCGGAGTCCATCACCGCGAACTTGTAGTCGTGGCCGGGGTGGCGCCCGATGGGGGCGTCGATCGTCCCGACGAGCGGGTCCGGGAGGCCCTGGACGAGCGTGTGGTAGGTCTTCTCGACCCGCCGCTCCTTGAACGCGCGCTTGAGGACGCTGTAGCCGCGCTCGCTCTTGCAGACGACCATCAGCCCGGAGGTGCCGACGTCCAGGCGCGAGACGATGCCCTGCCGCTCGCTCGCGCCGCTCGTCGAGATGCGGTACCCGGCGGCCTTGAGGCCCGCGAGGACGTTCGGGCCGGTCCACCCGACGCTCGGGTGCGCCGCGACGCCGACCGGCTTGTCGACGACGACGATGTCGTCGTCGTCGTGGACGACCCGCATCCCCGGCACCGGCTCGGCGACGACCTCGAGGGTCGGGCTCGCCGGGCCGCTGGGGATCGAGACCTCGAGCATGTCGCCGGCGCTCACCCGGTGGCTCTTGCCGACCGGGCTCGCGTTGACGGCGACCTCGCCGGCGGCCGCGAGGTCGGCGGCCCGGGTGCGGGAGAGACCGAAGAGACGGGCGATGGCGGCGTCGACGCGCTCGCCCTCCAGCCCGTCGGGGACGAGGACGGTGCGCTGGTCAGCCATCGGCCGGCTCCGCCGCGTGCTGGCCGACCGGGCCGAGCGGGGTCCCCCGGTAGGCGAGGACCATGACGAGCCCGGCCGCGACGACGATCGCGATGTCGGCGACGTTGCCGACGAACCAGCCGAAGTAGTCGATGAAGTCGACGACGTGACCGCGACCCGGGCCCGGCTCGCGGACGAGGCGGTCGACGAGGTTGCCGACGGCGCCGCCGAGGAGCAGCCCGAGGGCCACCGCCCACGGCCGGTTGCCGACCCGGCGCACCGCGACGAGGACGAACACGAGGATGACGAGCGAGAGGACGGTGAGCATCCACGTCCTCGTGTCGCCGAGCGAGAACGCCGCCCCCGGGTTGCGGATGAGGTTGAGCCGGATCGCGTCGCCGACGAGCCCGACCGGCTGCCCGGGGGTGAGGGCCGCGAGGGCCCACACCTTCGTGGCCTGGTCGAGCACGAGGACGACCACCGCGATGGTCAGCAGGAGGGCGCGCAGGCGGCTGCGGCGCTCGCTCCGGGGCTCGGAGGGATGGGCGGGGGTGGCGTCGGCCGCCGTCAGCGGCGCTCCTGCTTCGTCTTGCATGGCATGCACAGGGTCGCACGAGGAGCGGCCTGGAGCCGCATCTTGCCGATCGGGTTGCCGCACGACTCGCACGTGCCGTAGCTGCCGTCCGCGAGCCGCTCGAGCGCGTGCTCGGTCTGCTCGAGCATCTCGCGGGCGTTGTTGGCCAGCGAGATCTCCTGCTCGCGCTCGTAGGTCTTGGCGCCCGCGTCGGCCTGGTCGTCGCCCGCACCGTCGCCCGAGTCGCGCATGAGGTGGACGAGGTCGGACGCCGCGTCGGCGATCTCGGTGCGCAGCTGCTCGGCGTCGTGCTCGAGCTCGCGACGGACCTCCCGCAGCTCGGCGGCGGTCCACGGGCTCTCGTCCCCGCGGACGGGCAGCGAGGCGGCGGTCACGGCCTTCTTGGCCGGTGCCTTCTTCGCCGGTGCTTTCTTCGCGGAGACCTTCTTCGCGGGCGCGGCCTTGGTCGCGGGGGCCTTCTCGGCCGACGCGGCCTTCTTCGCGGGCGCCGCCTTCGTGGCGGGAGCCTTCTTCGCGGGCGCGGCCTTGGTCGCGGGCGCCGCCTTCGTGGCGGGAGCCTTCGTCGCGGGCGCGGCCTTCTTCGCCGGGGCCTTCTTCGCGGGCGCCGCCTTCTTCGCCGGAGCCTTCTTCGCGGGCGCCGCCTTGGTGGCGGTCTTCTTCGTCGCGGTCTTCGTCGTCGCCGCCTTCTTCGCGGGCGCGGCCTTCGTCGTCGCCTCGGCCTTCGCTGCGCCGCCTCCCGAGCCGCGCGTCACCGCCTTCCGGGCGGCGCCGGCCGCCCGCGAGGTCGTCTGCTTCGCGGCGGACAGGGCCCGCTTCACCACCATGGCCTGCGCCCTTTCGGGGACGGGGTGGGCCCTCGCGGCCCGCCCGGTGCGCCGAGGATACGGGCACGGCCGGGGCGGCGGGGCGCCGAAACGCCGGGTCCCGCCTGTGCGTTCGCCGGACGCACGAGGGGCCCGGGATCGCTCCCGGGCCCCTCGTGTGCTGACGCGTGCGTCAGGCCTGCTGCTCCTGCGGCTGCTCGGCCGGCGCCTCGTCGTCGTCGGCGGCGACGTTCTTGAGGTCCGCCAGCTGGCCCTGGATGTAGTCGTGCAGGCGGGCGCGGTAGTCGCGCTCGAAGCTGCGCAGCGACTCGATCTTGCGCTCGAGGAGGTTCCGCTCGCGGCCGAGCTCCTCGAGGATCGAGGCCTTCTTCTGCTGCGCCTCGGCGACCATGCCCGTCGAGCGCTCGCGCGCCTCGGTGAGCATCTCGTCGCGCTGGGTCGTCGCGGTGCCGATCATCTCGTCCCGCTGCGCCGTGGCCGTCGAGACGAGCTCGTCGTGCTGCGCCTGACCGGTCGAGACCAGCTCGTCGTGCTGCGCCTGACCGGTCGAGACCAGCTCGTCGTGCCGGGCCTGACCCGTGGTGACGAGCTCCTCGTTGCGGGCCTGGCCCGTCGAGATGAGCTCGTCGTGCTTGCGCTGCGCGGAGCCGACGAGCTCGTCGTGCTTGCGCTGGCCCTCGGACACGAGCTCGTCGCGCTTGGACTCACCGGCGGCGACGTGCTCGTCATGGAGGCGCTGCGCGAGGGCGATGACGCCCGCGGCGCTGGCGCCACCACCGGCGCCCGCGAGGGCGGCGGCGCCACCGGCGGAGTCGCCCTGCGCCTGCTCCGGCTTCTCGGCGGCCCGCTGCTCGGCGGCCTCGGCGCGCTGCGTCGCCTCCTGGGCCTGCTGCTCGGCCTCGGCGGCACGACGCTCGGCCTCGGCGAGACGCTCCTCGACGGCGGCGACGCGCTCGTCGGCCTCGCGGCGGGACTCCTCGAGACGGGTCGTGAGGACCGACACCTGCTCGTCGACGGCGTCGCCCTGCTCCTGGCGGGCGGCGGCGAGGGCGGCGGCGTGGTCGTCGCGCTCGCCGGTCACGCCGGCGAGCTGGCCCTCGAGCTCTTGGACCCGCTCCTCGAGCGAGGCGGCGTGGCGCTCGGCCTGGGCGCTCTGGTTCTGGAACTCGCCGGCGCGGCGCTCGGCGTCGGCGACGCGGGCGTCGATGTCGCCGCTCTCGCCGCGCAGCGCCTCGATCTCGGCGTCGCGCTGGGCGAGGAGCTGCTCGAGCTCGGCGGTGCGCTCGCCCATCTGCTTGAGCTGGCCGCGGAGCTCCTCGAGCTGGCCCTGGGCCTCGGCGACCCGGGAGTCACCCTCGCCGCTGCTCTGCTGCAGCTCCTCGAGCTGCGCCGCGAGGTCGCTGCGGGCGCCCTCGAGCTCGGAGACGCGGGCGGCGAGCGTCGCGTTCTTGGAGCGCAGCTCCTCGGCCTCGCGGGAGGACTCCGCGTCCGGGCGCGCCATCGCGGCGGTCGGTGCCATGCCGCGGCCCTCGCGGTTCGCCGACAGCTCGCCGCGCAGGTCCTCGGACTCCTTGGACATCCGGCGCATCTCGGCGACGATGTCGTCGAGGAAGTCGTCGACCTCGCGCTCGTCGTAGCCCCGACGGAACTGGGTCTGGGTGAACGTCTTGTTGAGGACGTCCTCGGGCGTGAGAGCCATGCACAACTCCTGGTGGCCGGTGGGGAAACACGGTCCGGCGTCCGGGGACCACGACGGGGCGGGCTCCGGACGTCCGCAGGCCAGCCTAGACGATCGCCGACCACGTGTGACGGGTGTGGCCTGCGGGGTCCGCCCGGGCGGTCAGGCGGCCAGGCCCTCGAGGATCCGCTGGAGGATGATCACGCCGATGAACAGGACCATGAAGGACAGGTCCACCGAGACCGCGCCGAGGCGCAGCGGGGGGATGACCTTGCGCAGGGCCCGCAGCGGCGGCTCGGTCAGGGTGTAGATCGGCTCCACGACGAGGAGGACCGGTCCGCGCGGCCGCCACTCACGCGCGAGGATGCGGATCCAGTCGAAGACGACCCGCCCGATGAGCACGACGAGGTAGAGGAAGACCACGAAGGCGAGGACGGCGAAGACGGCACCCATGGGTCGAGTGTGACGGATGGACCTGACGGGCCCGTGCGCGGGGCGTCGTCAGCTCTGGTTGAAGACCGAGCGGCCGGCGACGGCCTGACCGTCCTCCGCGAGGACCTCGACCGTCTCGGGCGAGAGGAGGAAGACCTTCGAGGTGACGCGCTCGATCGAGCCGTGCAGGCCGAAGACGAGACCGGCGGCGAAGTCGACGAGTCGCTTGGCGTCGGCGTCGCCCATGTCGGTGAGGTTCATGATGACGGGGACGCCGTCACGGAAGCTCTCGCCGATGGTCTTGGCCTCGTTGTACGTGCGCGGGTGGATCGTCGTGATCCGCGAGACGCTCGCGGCCTCGTGCGTGCGCACGACCTCGGCGACGGGACGGCGGGTCGGGAGAGGGGTCACCTCGGCTCCTCGGTGCTCGACACGGTCGTGGCCGTGGTCGTCGGCCTCCGGCTCGTCGTAGCCGTCGTAGTACTCGTCGTCGTAGCGGCCCTGGTCCTCGGCGAGGCCCAGGTAGACCATCGTCTTGCGCAGCGCGCCAGCCATCCAGTGCTCCTCGGTCGTCGGTCCTGCGGGTCAGGGCCGTTGCGTCGTGATCGAAGTTACCGGTGGGACTCGCGAGAACCGAGGATTGCCGACCCGACACGCAGGTGTGTCGCCCCCTCGGCGACGGCGTCCTCGAGGTCGCCGCTCATCCCGGCCGAGAGCCACGTGGCGGCGGGGTGGTCGGCGCGCACCGTCTCCGCGAGACCGCGCAGCCGGGCGAAGGCGGGGCGAGCCGGCTCGCCGAGCGGCGCGACGGCCATGAGCCCCCGCAGGCGCACGTGCTCGAGACCGCCGACGACGTCGGCGAGGTCCCGCACCGCCTCGGGCGCGACTCCCCCGCGTCCGCCGGCGGCGTCGAGCCCCACCTGGACGAGGACGTCGAGGACACGGCCCTCGCGCTGCGCCGCCCGGTCCAGCGCGCGGGCGATCTTCGCCCGGTCGAGGGAGTGGACGACGTCGGCGTACCGGGCGACCGACCCGGCCTTGTTGGACTGCAGCTGGCCGATGAAGTGGACGGTGACCCGGTCGCGGTGGGCGAGCTCGGCGACCTTCGCCGAGGCCTCCTGGTCGCGGTTCTCGCCGATGTCGGTGACGCCCAGCTCCGCGAGGAGGTCGACGTCCGAGGCGGGGAAGAACTTCGTGACCGCGACGAGCGTCACCGGGTCGGTGCGACCGGCCGCCTCCATCGCCGCGTCGATGCGCGCGCGCACGGCGGCCAGGCGCTGCGTGAGCTCGGCACGCCGCTCCGGCGTGCTCACCGCGACCTCGCGACGACACCCGCGAAGCGACCGGTCGTGCCCGCCCCGCGGTAGGAGTAGAGGTCCTCGCGCTCACGCGTGCACCCGGCCACCCACGTGACGGGCACGTCGAGCGCGGCCAGCTGGGCGACGACCCCGGACCCCACGTCGAGGGCCGGGGTCCCGGTCCACGAGACCGTGGCGCTGACCGGCGCGACCCGCGCGGCGTCGTCGCGCATCGCGGCCGGCACCTCGTAGCACCGGCCGCAGACCGAGGGTCCGACGACGGCGTCGAGCGAGCGCGCGCCGAGGTCCCGCATCGCGGCGACCGCCCGGCCGACCACGCCGGCGACCATCCCGGGCCGGCCGGCGTGCACGGCGGCCACGACCCCCTCGGGACTCGCGAGGAGCACCGGGACGCAGTCGGCGACGAGGACGACGAGGGCGAGGTCGGGCGAGGTCGTCACGAGGGCGTCGCACCGCGGGGCGACCTCGGGCACGGCGTCGACGACCGCGACCTCGGCGCCGTGGCACTGGTCCATCCAGACCAGCGGCCGGCCGACGGCCTCCCCGAGGCGGCGCCGGTTCTCGCGGACGTCGGCCTCGTCGTCCTCGACGTGCAGCCCGAGGTTGAGCCCCGACCACGGCCCGCGGCTCACCCCGCCCGGGCGGCCGGTCAGGGCACGCCACGCCGCGGGGGCGGAGTCCTCCCAGAGGAGCACCCCGCCCCCGATGGGCGTCGACGTCGTCACTACTTGAGGAAGTCCGGGACGTCGAGGTCGTCGTTCTCGTCGAACGTCACGGTGCGCGGCGGCTGCTGCCGGACCGGCTCGGCCGGGGTCGACTCGCGCTCGGTGCGGACCGGGGCGTCCTCATGCTCGGGGCGCGGGGCCGCGACCGGGGCGGGGGCCTGCGGCGCGGGCGCCTGCTGCACCGGGGCCGGCTGGTGGACCGGAGGCTGGTGCACCGGGGGCTGGACGGGCGGCGCCACCGGCGCGGCGGCGGCCGGCGCGGCAGCCGCCGGGCGACCCTGGATGGTGCCGAGGGCGCGGTCGTCGGCCCGGCGGACCGGGGCGCCGCCGTCGAAGCCCGCCGCGATGACGGTGACGCGCACCTCGTCGCCGAGCGCGTCGTCGATGACGGCACCGAAGATGATGTTCGCCTCCGGGTGCGCGGCCTCCTGGACCAGGCGCGCGGCCTCGTTGATCTCGAAGAGCCCGAGGTCGCTGCCACCCTGGATCGACAGGAGCACGCCGTGCGCGCCGTCGATGCTCGCCTCGAGGAGCGGGCTGGAGATCGCGAGCTCGGCGGCCTGGACCGCGCGGTCCTCGCCGCGGGCGGAGCCGATGCCCATGAGCGCGGAGCCGGCACCCTGCATGACGGACTTGACGTCCGCGAAGTCGAGGTTGATCAGGCCCGGCGTCGTGATGAGGTCGGTGATGCCCTGGACACCCGAGAGGAGCACCTGGTCGGCGCTGCGGAACGCGTCGAGCATCGAGACGCCGCGGTCGCTGATCGAGAGCAGCCGGTCGTTCGGGATGACGATGAGGGTGTCGACCTCCTCGCGCAGCGCGGCGATGCCGTTCTCGGCCTGGTTGGCGCGCCGGCGGCCCTCGAAGGTGAAGGGGCGCGTCACGACACCGATGGTCAGCGCGCCGAGGCCCTTGGCGATCCGGGCGACGACGGGGGCGCCACCAGTGCCGGTGCCACCACCCTCGCCGGCGGTGACGAAGACCATGTCGGCCCCCTTGAGGACCTCCTCGATCTCCTCGGCGTGGTCCTCGGCGGCCTTCTTGCCGACCTCGGGGTCGGCGCCGGCGCCGAGGCCGCGGGTCAGCTCGCGGCCGACGTCGAGCTTGACGTCGGCGTCGGACATGAGGAGCGCCTGCGCATCGGTGTTGACGGCGATGAACTCGACACCCTTGAGGCCGACCTCGATCATCCGGTTGATGGCGTTGACACCGCCTCCGCCGATGCCGACGACCTTGATGACGGCGAGGTAGTTCTGGGGTGCTGCCACGGGAATCGGCCTTCCAAATCAGGTCACAGGCGTGTGTGCGACTCGAGTAACCCTCGACCTCAGGTACAGGGTTACGGTTCGGTCACGGTTGTCGATGGGGTGACGCTACGTCGCGGCGCGGGCCTCCTGCACCCTCCGGCTGGGCGTGTCGCGACATCGCGTCGGGCAAATCCTGTCACGCCTCTCAGGCAGAGCCTCACCCGCCCCACCGGTCACTCCTGCCCCGGGGGTCTCAGCGGGTGACGGGGGTGTCCGGCGCGCTGACGTCGACCGTCTTCGCCTTGGTCGTCAGGAGGGCGCGCAGGACGCGGATCTTCAGCTCGGCCTCGTCCTCGCCGCCCCAGACGACCGTCTTGCCGCGCAGCGTGAAGGTGACGAGGTCGGCGCTGCTGACCGTGACCGACCGGACGTCGTCGGAGAGGTCGGACGGCAGGTCCCGCAACAGGGCGAGCGCCGCCTGCAACGCCTCCGGCGTCATCGAGCGGGAGCCCGTCGCGGTGACGACCGGGACCCCCTTCGGTGCCTTCGCGACGGTGCCGAACGAGACCCCGGTCGCGTCCACGACCTCCAGTCGACCTTGAGGGTTCTTGACGACGATGGACGGGACCCGCGGGACGACGTCGACGACGAGCGTGCGCGGCCACGACCGCCGGACCGACACCTCGGCGACGGTGACGCGCGTGCGGACCTCGGTCTCGACGGCCGCCGTGTCGACGCGCACGAGCGGCGTGCCGGGAGCCACCTCGACGAGCTCCCGGACGGCGGCGGCCTCGGAGCCGGAGACCCCGACGACCTCGACGTCGTGGACCCCGAGCACACCGGTCCAGCCGACGAGCCACCCGGCGCCGGCGACGAGGGCCAGCACGACGAGGGCGGCGAGACCGCGCACCCAGGGGCGGCGGCGGCGCGCGAGCGCGCGCTCCCGGAAGCGGGACGCCGACGACTCGAGTCCGCGGGCACCGGGGCGCCGGGTCGCCGTGTGGCTCACGCGCGCTCCCCCGCCCGCTCGCGCAGCGCCGCGAGGAGCGGCGGGCCGAGGTGGGTCACGTCACCCGCACCGACGGTGAGCACGAGGTCGCCGGGCGCCGCGGCGTCCGCGAGGAGGTCGACCGCGCGGTCGGCGTCGACCCCGACGTCGACGCGCCGGCGGCCGGGCAGCTCGACGAGGGGGTCGCCGACCAGCGCCGACGTCACCCCGGGCAGCGGCGCCTCGCGGGCCCCGTAGACGTCGAGGAGCACGACGTGGTCGGCCGGGGCCAGCGCCCGCGCGAAGGCCTCGGCGAAGTCACGGGTGCGGCTGTAGAGGTGCGGCTGGAAGACGACGAGCACGCGTCCGCGGCCCGCCCTGGCCACCACCCCCGCCGCGGTCGAGACCACCGCGGCCACCTTGGCCGGGTTGTGGGCGTAGTCGTCGACGACGGTCACGCCGCCGACCTCTCCCCGCACCTCGAACCGGCGGCGGGCACCGGTGAAGCCCCCGAGCCCGTCGACCACGGCGTCGAGGTCGGCGCCGAGGCCGTCGACCGCGGCGCACAGCGCGCCCACGGCGTCGAGGACGTTGTGCAGTCCCGGCACGCGCAGCTCGAGGTCCACCTCGCGTCCGCCGTGGCGCACGCGAGCACTGGTGCCCAGCCCGTCGGCCCGCACCGCGAGGACGCGCACGTCGGCGTCGGCGTGCTCGCCGTAGGTGAGGACCCGGTGCCCGTCGGTGCGGTGCCGGAGCGCGAGCGCGAGGGCCCCCGGGTCGTCGTGGCACGCGACGAGCAGCCCGCCCGGGCGAAGGGTGCGGGCGAACACGTCGTAGGCCTCCGTGACGGCCTCGGCCGTCCCGTAGAAGTCGAGGTGGTCCGGCTGCACGCTCGTGACGACCGCGACCTCGGGCCGGTAGACGACGAAGCTGCCGTCGCTCTCGTCGGCCTCGACGACGAACGCCTCCCCGCGCCCGAGGGCCGCGTTCGTCCCGAGCTGCGCGATCTCGCCACCGCTGGCGAACGAGGGGTCCGCGCCGGCGTGGACGAGCGCGGCGGTGAGCATCGAGGTGGTCGTCGTCTTGCCGTTGGCGCCGGCGACGGCGACGACCCGGGTGCCGGCGGAGACGGCGGCGAGGGCCTGCGAGCGGTGGAGCACGCGCAGGCCGCGCTCCCGCGCGGCCGCGAGCTCCGGGTTGTCCTCGCGGATCGCGGACGAGACGACGACGGTGTCGACGCCCTCGAGGTGCGCGGGGTCGTGGCCGACCCAGACCGTCGCGCCCGCCGCTCGCAGCGCGTCGAGCACCGGCGAGTCGGCGGCATCGGAGCCGCTGACCGCCACCCCGCGCTGCAGCAGGAGCCGCGCGACGGCCGACATCCCGGCCCCACCGATCGCGACGAGGTGGACGGCGCCCAGGGCGTCCCAGGCAGGGACGTCGGCGGCGAGGTCGAAGCGCTCGTTGGTGACGGGCACGCTCAGCGCCTCCCGGCGGCGCGGACGACGAGGTCGGCGAGCAGCTCGTCGCCGTCGCGCTCCCCCACCGACGCCGCGGCGGTCGCCATCGCGGCCACCCGGGCGGGGTCGGTGACGAGCGGGACGACGGCGGAGCCGACCCACGCCGGGTCGACCGCGGCGTCGTCGACGAGGAGGCCGCCGCCGGCCTCGACGACGTGCGCGGCGTTGAGCCGCTGCTCGCCGTTGCCGACCGGCAGCGGGACGTAGACGGCGGGCAGGCCGACGGCGGTCAGCTCGCAGACGGTGTTGGCGCCGGCCCGGGCGACGACGAGGTCGGCGGCGGCGTAGGCGAGGTCCATCCGGTCGCAGTAGGGCAGGACGACGTAGGGGGCACCGGGGAGGGGCCCGGGGTCGAACTCCTTGCCGGTCCCGGTGACGTGCAGCACCTGAACCCCGGCCGCCGACAGCTCGTGCACGGCGCCGGCGAAGGCCGCGTTGAGCCGGGCGGCCCCGAGGGAGCCGCCGGTGACCAGCAGCGTGGGGGCGTCGGTGAGCCCGAACCGTTCCCGCGCCTCCACGCGGTGGGCGGCGCGGTCGAGGGTCGCGATCTCGTGGCGCAGCGGCATCCCCGTCACGGTCGCCCCCGGGAGCGCCGTGCCGGGGAACGTCACCGCGACCTCCGCGGCGACGCGCGCCCCGAGCCGGTTGGCCAGCCCCGGGCGCGCGTTCTGCTCGTGGACGACGACCGGCACCCTGCGCCGGCGCGCGGCGAGGTAGGCCGGCGATGCGACGAACCCGCCGAACCCGACGACCACCTCGGCGCCGGTCGACTCGATCGCGGCCTCGGCCGCGGCGACGGCGCGCCGCAGGTTGCCCGGCAGCCGCAGGACAGCGGCACCCGGCCTGCGGGGGAACGGGACCCGCGGCACCTCGAGCATCGGGTAGCCGCGCTCGGGCACGAGCCGGGCCTCGAGGCCCTGAGCGGTGCCGAGCGCGGTGACCCGGACGTCGGGGTCGCGGCGGCGCAGGCAGTCGGCGAGCGCGAGGAGCGGCGAGACGTGCCCGGCCGTGCCTCCGCCCGCGAGGAGGACCGAGCCCGGGACGCCGCTCACGACCGGCCCCGGCGTCCGCGCACCGCGCCGGAGACCACCGCGAGCGAGCGGCGCACCGACGACGGCCGGGCCGAGAGCGCCTCGCGGCACCCCGGCTCGTGGCGGGCGAAGGACAGGAGGATGCCGAGCGCACCCATCGTCGTGATGAGCGAGGAGCCGCCGGAGGAGACGAGCGGCAGCGGGACGCCGATGACCGGCAGCAGGCCGATGACCGCACCGATGTTGACGAGCGCCTGGACGATGATCCACGTCATGACCCCGGCCGTGACGACCCGGACGAAGAAGTCCTCGGACCGGCTGACGAGGCGGTAGCAGGCGAAGGCGAACCCGGCGAACAGCAGGAGGACCGCGAGGGTGCCGGGCAGCCCCAGCTCCTCGCCGATGATCGCGAAGATGAAGTCGTTGTGGGCCTCCGACAGCAGGCCCCACTTCTCGCGGCTCTGCCCCAGCCCGAGCCCGAGCCAGCCGCCGTCGGCGAGGGCGTAGCGCCCGTGGATGGACTGGCGCGCGACCCCCCACTCGTCGGTGTCCCGGCCGAGCCAGACGTCGAAGCGACCGAGGCGGTTGGGGCTCGTGAGGACGAACGCGACGACGGCCCCGAGGAACGGGATGCCCGCGATGACGAACCAGCGCACCGGGATCCCCGCGGCGAAGAGCACACCGGCCACGACCGCCCCGAGGATGAGCACGGTCCCGAGGTCGTGGCCGAGGGCGACCGTGCCGACCCCGAGCGCGGCGAGCGGGACGAGGTACGGGACGAGGACGTGGCCGAGCTCGCGCAGGTGCCGACGCTTCGTGGCGAGCACGGCACCGCCGGCCAGGGCCAGGCCGACCTTGATGGCCTCCGACGGCTGGATGCTGATGGGTCCGATGAAGACCCAGTTGCGGTTGCCCTGGAAGCCGCCACGGCCGAGCGGGGTGAAGACGAGCAGCTGCAGCGCGATGCCGGCGAGCAGCACCCAGACCGCGAGCCGGCGCCAGGTCCCCGCCGGGATGCGCGAGGCGACCGCGAGGGCGACGACGCCGATCGCCGCGTAGACGGCCTGGGTCGCGAAGATCGCGTAGGCCGAGCCGTCGGTGTCGAGGGCGGTGATCGCGCTGGCCGACAGGACCATGATCAGCCCGAAGACGACGAGGGCGCCGGTGAGGAAGAGCAGCAGGTAGTACGTCGTGACGGGCGAGTCGAAGCGCTCGACCCACGCGTGCAGCCGCGAGGTGCCGCGCGCGGTCTGCCGGGCCGGGGCGGTGGTGGACGACACGGGCTACCCCTCGCCGGTGAGCCGCCGCACCGCCGCAGTGAAGGCGTCGCCGCGCGCACCGTAGTTCGCGAACATGTCCATCGACGCCGCGGCCGGTGCGAGCAGGACGACGTCGCCCGGGTGGGCGAGGTCGAGGGCGTGCTCCACCACGGTGTCCATGGCTCCAGTGTCGGTTTGCGCCACGTCGACGACCGGGACATCCGGCGCGTGTCGGGCGAGCGCCTCGGAAATGGCCGAACGGTCACGCCCGAGCAGGACGACGCCGCGCAGGCGGTCGGCGACGGCGGCGACGAGGCCGTCGACGTCGGCGCCCTTGAGCAGCCCGCCCGCGACCCAGACGACGTGCTCGAACGCGGCCAGGCTGGCCTGCGCCGCGTGCGGGTTGGTGGCCTTGGAGTCGTCGACCCAGCGCACGCCGCGGAGGACCCCGAGGTCGGCGATGCGGTGCGGCTCGGGCACGAAGTCGCGCATCCCCTGGCGGACGGCCGACGGCGGCACACCGTGGGCCCGGGCCAGCGCGGCGGCGGCGAGGGCGTTGGCCACGAGGTGCGGCGCGGGCACCGGCGCGTCGGGGCCCGCGCGCAGGTCGTCGAGGGTGCCGAGCTCGGCGGCCGAGGTGCGGCGTTCGGCGACGAAGGCGCGGTCGGCGAGGACGTCCTCGACGAGCCCGAGCTCGGACAGGCCCGGCGTCCCGAGCCGGAAGCCGACGGCCCGGCAGCCCTCCTGGACGTCGGCGTCCTCGACGAGGCGCCGCGTGGCCTCGTCGTCGACGTTGTAGACGCACGCGACCTCGGTGTTGGCGTACACCTTGCCCTTGGCGGCGGCGTACTCCTCGAGCGAGCCGTGCCAGTCGACGTGGTCGGGCGCGATGTTGAGGCAGACCGACGCCTCCGGCGCGAGCGAGTGCGACCAGTGCAGCTGGAAGCTCGAGAGCTCGACGGCGATGGCGTCGTAGGGCTGGGGGTCCATGACGGCCTCGAGGATGGGCGTGCCGACGTTGCCCGCGCTGCAGGCCCGCAGCCCGGCGGCGCGCAGCATCGCGGTGAGCATCTGCACCGTCGTCGTCTTGCCGTTCGTGCCGGTGACGGTCAGCCACGGCGCCGCGCCCTCGCGCGGGCGCATCCGCCAGGCGAGCTCGACCTCGCCCCAGACCGGGAGGCCGGCCGCAGCGGCGGCGGTGAGCAGCGGCTGGTCGGGGCGCCAGCCCGGGGAGGTGACGACGAGGTCGAGCGCCTCGTCGGGCAGGGCCGACACGGCCTCGCTCCCCCAGCGCAGCCGGGCGCCGAGGATGTCGAGGATGTGCGCGCGCTCGGACATCGCCGAGCCGTCGGCGGGTTCCCGGCCGTCGACGACGAGGACCTCCGCGCCGCGCTCGAGGAGCGCGTCGGCCGCGGCGAACCCGGAGACCCCGAGCCCGGCGACGAGCACCCGCAGCCCGGCCCAGTCGGCCTCGCGGTGGGTCAGCGCGTCGGTGCGGGCGGACCCGGCGCTCATCCGGCCCCCACGACCCACTCGGCGTAGAACAGCCCGAGGCCGAGCGCGACGAAGAGGCCCGCGACGATCCAGAACCGGATGACGATCGTGACCTCCTGCCAGCCGAGGAGCTCGAAGTGGTGCTGCAGGGGTGCCATCTTGAACACCCGTTTCCCCGTCGTCTTGAACGAGGCGACCTGGATGATGACCGAGAGCGTGATGGTGACGAAGAGGCCGCCGAGGACGACGACGAGCAGCTCGGTGCGGGTGAGGATGGCCAGGCCGGCGAGCCCGCCGCCCAGCGCGAGCGAGCCGGTGTCGCCCATGAAGATCTTGGCCGGCGAGGCGTTCCACCAGAGGAAGCCGAAGCAGGCGCCCATGCCGCACGCGGCGACGATCGCGAGGTCGTGCGGGTCGCGGACCTCGTAGCACTTGGTGCCGGGGTTCCACTGGCAGTTCTGGTTGAACTGCCAGATGCCGATGAGCACGTACGACGCGAAGACCATGACCGACGCGCCCGTGGCCAGGCCGTCGAGGCCGTCGGTGAGGTTCACCCCGTTGGAGGTGCCCGCGACGATGACGTTGGCCCAGATGACGAAGAGGATGACGCCGACGACCGTCCCCGCGAAGGCGAGGTTGACCGGGGTGTCGCGCACGAACGAGATCGCCGTCGAGGCGGGCGTGCGGAAGGAGCTGTTGGGGAACTGGAGCGCGAGCACCGCGAAGACGACGGCGACGAGCGTCTGCCCCGCGAGCTTCTGCCCCGAGCGCAGGCCGAGGCTGCGTTGCTTGCTGATCTTGATGAAGTCGTCGAGGAAGCCGACCAGCCCCATCCCCGCCATGAGGAAGAGCACGAGCAGGCCGCTGACCGAGGGCGTCTGGCCCGTCACGAGGTGCGCGACGGCGTAGGCGGCGAGCGAGGACAGCACGATGACGGCGCCGCCCATCGTCGGGGTGCCGCGCTTGGTGTGGTGCGAGGTGGGCCCGTCGTCGCGGATGAACTGCCCGTACCCCTTCTTCACGAGGAAGCGGATGAAGGTGGGGGTCCCGAACAGGGCCAGCACGAGGGAGACCACGGCGGCGATGAGGACGGCCTTCACGGGTGGTGCTCCTGGGGGGTGGCGAGCGAGTCTCCGAGCAACCGTAGCCCGGCGTCGCGGCTCGACTTGAACAGGGCCACGTCGCCCGCGCGCAGCTCGGCGCGCAGGAGCGCCTCGGCCTCGGCGGCGTCGGCGACGGTCCGGACACGGGTGCGCCCACCGGCCGCGGACGCGCCCTCGGCGAGGTGGACCGCGGCCTCCCCGACGACGAGCAGCTCGTCGACGTCGTGGGCGACGACGTCGGCGCCGACCTCGGCGTGGAGGGCGTCGGACTCGGGGCCGAGCTCGAGCATCGTGCCGAGGACGGCCCAGGTGCGCCGGCCCTCCCCCATCCGGCGCAGGGCCTCGAGGGCGGCGTGCATCGAGTCCGGGTTCGCGTTGTACGCGTCGTTGACGAGGGTCACGCCGTCCGCCCGCTCGGTGACCTCCATCCGCCAGCGGCTGACCGGCGTGGCCGCGCCGAGGGCGGCGACGACGTCGGGCAGGGCCAGGCCGAGCTCGAGCGCGACGGCGAGGACGGACAGGGCGTTGCCGACGTGGTGGCGCCCGACGAGGCCGAGCGTGACGTCGGCCGAGCCCGCGGGCGTGTGCACCGTGAAGGACGCGCGGCCCCCGGCGTCGAGGGCGATGTCGCTCGCCCGGACCTCGGCGTCCTCGGCCTCGCCGACGAGGACGACGCGGGCGTCGGTGACCGCCGCCATGGCGCGGACGGCGGGGTCGTCGGCGTTGAGCACGGCCACGCCGTCGGCCGGGACGGCCGCGGGCAGCTCGGACTTGGCCCGGGCGATGGCCTCGCGCGACCCGAACTCGCCGACGTGCGCGGTGCCGACGTTGAGGACGACCCCGATGCGCGGTGGGGCCATCCGGGCCAGGTAGGCGATGTGGCCGACCCCGCGGGCCCCCATCTCGACGACGAGGAACCGGGTGTCGGGGGCGACCCGGCAGACGGTGAGCGGCACGCCGACCTCGGAGTTGTACGAACCGACGGGCGCGACGGTCGGGCCGGCGGTCGCGAGCACCGTGCCGAGCAGGTCCTTGGTGCTCGTCTTGCCCGAGCTGCCCGTGATGCCGACGACGGCGAGGTGCGGCGAGCGGTCGACGACCGCCCGGGCGAGGGCGGCGAAGGCCTCCTGGGTGTCGTCGACGACGACGCAGGGCAGGCCCTCGAGCGGACGCGTCGTCAGCGCGGCGACGCAGCCGGCCCCGATCGCGGCGCCGGCGAAGTCGTGGCCGTCGGCGTGCTCGCCGACGCGGGCGACGTACAGGCCGCCGGGAGCGGCCTCGCGGGAGTCGGTGACGACCGGGCCGTCGACGAGGACGGACGCGGCGTCGGCCTCCGGGACACCGGTGAGCCGGCCGGAGGTCAGCGCGACGACCTCGGCGAGGGGGACGGGGATCACGGCGCCACCACCGCCGCCGCGAGGCGCAGGGCCTCCCGCAGCTCGTCGCGGTCGTCGAACGGGTGGACCTCTCCCCCGACGTCCTGCCCGGTCTCGTGGCCCTTGCCGACGACGGCCACGGTCGCGGCGGGGCCCTCGGCGGCGACGGCGGCCACGGCCTCGCGGATCGCGCGGCGGCGGTCGCCGACCTCGACGACCCGGACCTCGCGGCCCTGCGACCGGATGGACTCGACGCCCGCGAGGACGGCGGCGCGGATGGCGGCGGGGTCCTCCGAGCGCGGGTTGTCGTCGGTGACGACGACGAGGTCGGCGGCCTGGGCGGCGGCGGCGCCCATCGCGTGGCGCTTGTCGCGGTCGCGGTCGCCGCCGGCGCCGGTGACGCACACGAGCGTGCCCGGGGTCGTCGGTCGCAGCGCACGGAGGGCGGCGCTGATGGCGTCGGGGGTGTGCGCGTAGTCGACGACGGCGCGCGGGAGGTCGGCACCCTCGACGGCGACCCGCTCCATCCGGCCGGGCACGTGCGGGTCGGCGAGGACGGCCTCGGCGACGCGCTCGGGGGCCTCCCCCGCGAGCACGAGCGCCGCGGCGGCCATCGCCGTGTTCGTGACGTTGAAGTCCCCGGGCAGCGCGGAGCGCAGGGCGAGGTCGACGCCGTCCGGGCCGGTCAGCCGGAACGCGGCCGGGTCGGCGGCGTCGGGGTGCACCGTCCAGTCGGCGTCCGTCCCGGTCGCCAGCGACGCGACGGGCACCGACGCCTCGCCGAGCAGTCGTGTGCCCCAGGCGTCGTCGGTGCAGACCAGCCCGCGGCGGGCGCGCTCGGGGGTGAAGAGCGAGGCCTTGGCGGCGAAGTAGTCGTCCATGTCGTGGTGGAAGTCGAGGTGGTCCTGGCTGAGGTTGGTGAACAGGGCGACGTCGTAGACGACCCCGTCGACCCGGTGCAGGGCGAGGGCGTGGCTGCTCACCTCCATGACGCAGGTGTCGAGGCCGCGCTCGGCCATCACCGCGAGGAGGGCGTGTAGGTCGGGGGCCTCGGGGGTGGTGCGGACGCTGCCGACGCGCTCGTCGCCGATGCGGGTCTCGACCGTGCCGATGAGCCCGACCTCGTGACCGAGGGCGGTGAGCGCCGAGTGGACGAGGTAGGCGGTCGTCGTCTTGCCGTTGGTCCCGGTGATGCCGACGAGGCGGACCGGCAGCTCCTCGGTGCCGTAGACGCGCGCGGCGACGGCGCCGAGCACCGCCCGTGGCTCCTCGACGACGACGGCCGGAAGGTCGACGCCGGCGGCCACGAGCCGGTCGTGGCCCGCGGCGTCGGTGAGGACGGCGACCGCCCCGGCCGCGGCGACCTGGGCGCCGAAGTCGGCGCCGTGGGCGCGGGCCCCGGGCAGGGCGGCGTAGAGGTCCCCCGGGCGCACGGCGCGCGAGTCGAGGGTGACCCCCGTGACGACGGGGTCGGAGGCGGGCGCCGGCGCGCCGACGAGGGCTGCGAGCTCGTGGAGCGGGGTCCGGCGCGGCGAGGACGGCCGAGGCGAAGGCATCCGGACGACCTTACCGCCTCGGCTGCTTCTTGCCGTCACGCAGCACGTCGGGGTCCGACAGCGCCTCCTTCGGGTCGAGCTCGAGGGACAGGTGCTGCGCCTTCTTGCCCGTCGGCGGGATCTTCAGCTCCTGGAGGGCGTAGGTCATGACGTCCTTGAACACCGGTCCCGCGACGTAGCCGCCGAAGAAGGGGTAGGTCGGCTTCTGGACGATGACGGCCACGACGACCTGGGGGTCGTCCGCCGGGGCGTACCCGATGAAGCTCGCCGTCTTGCCGCTGTACTTCTTGACCTTGTCGTCGTAGTACTCGGCGGTGCCGGTCTTGCCCGCGATGCGGTAGCCGGGGATCTGCGCCTCCTCGGCGGTGCCGTCCGGGCTGACGACACCCTCGAGCATCTTGCTGACGTCGCCGGCGGTCTTCTCCGAGACCACGCGGGTGCCCTTGGCCGTCGGCGTCTTCGTCACCGTGCCGTCGGACTCGGTGACGCTGTCGACGAGCCGCGGGGCGACGCGGACGCCCCCGTTGGCGATGGTCTGGAAGACCGACGCGGCCTGGATGGCGGTCACCGAGATGCCCTGGCCGAAGGCCACCGTGGCGCGCTGGGTGCCGCTCCAGGTCGAGGACTTCGGCAGGATGCCGCCGGACTCGCCGGGGTAGCCGACGCCGGAGCGGGAGCCGAGCCCGAACTTGTGGAAGTAGCGCTCGAGGGTCGAGGGCTTGAGCGTCTCGGAGACGAGGATGGTGCCGATGTTGCTCGACTCCGCGAGGGTGCCGGCGACCGTCCGGTACTGCGTCGGGTGCTCGTGGGAGTCCTTGAACGGCATGCCGAAGCGGGGCAGCCGGTTCGGGATGACGACGGGGGTCGACGGCGTGACGGTGCCCTCCTCGAGGGCCGCGGACATCGTCATGATCTTGGCCGTCGAGCCCGGCTCGAAGACGTCGGAGAACGCCTTGTTGTCCAGCTGCGCGCCCTTCTTGCCCACGTCGGTGTCGGGGTCGAAGGTCGGGTAGGAGGCCACGCTGAGCAGGTCGCCGTTGCGGGCGTCCATGATGACGACCGTCCCGGCCGTCGCCTTGGTCTCCTTGATCCGCTGGGCGAGCGCGTTCTGGGCGTACCACTGGAGCGAGGAGTTGACGGTGAGGTGCACGTCGCGGCCGTCGACGGCCGGGGTCGTGCTCGACGCGGCGGCCGGGATGGCCGTGCCGTCGCGGCCCTGCTCGTACGTCGTCTTGCCGGGCGTGCCCTCGAGCTCCTTGTCGACCATGAGCTCGACACCGCCGCCGGGAGTGCCGTCGTCGGTGACGTACCCGACGAGCGCGGCGGTCGTCGTGCCCTGCGGGTAGGTGCGCTCGGACCGCGTCTCGCGGCGGTCCCGCAGCACGCCGGGGATCCCGAGCTGCGCGATCTTGTTCCACGTCAGCGGGGTGACGTCCTTGCTGAGGATGCGGTAGCGGCTCGTCCCCGTCAGCTGGGTCACGAGCTCGCTGACGGGCGTGCCGAGGAGCGGTGCGAGCTGCTCGGCCGCGCGCTGCACGGCCTCGCCGGCGGTCGCCGGGTCGCAGGTGTTCTTCTTCGTGCCGTACGTGCAGACGACGGTCTGGTCGACGGTGACGACCTCGCGGACGACGCTCGAGGCGAGCACCGTGCCGTCGGCGGCGAGGATCTGCCCCCGCATCGCCGGGATGATCTGCGCCGTGACGCGCTTGCTCTCGGCCTCGGCCGCCACGGCCCGGGCGTCGAGCCCCTGGATGCGCACGAGCTGGGCGCCGAAGACCGACAGGACGAAGACCGTCGCCACGGTGAGGGCCCGCATGCGGCGGCGCGTGCTCGGCCCCGGGTCGGGCGTGGTGCGGCGGGTCGGCGGGCGGCGCCCTCCCCCGCCGGAGACGCCGGAGGGACGCCGGGCCGGACGGGGTCGCTCGCCCTGGCGGGGAGCCGGGCGGGAGCCCTGACGGCTCGCCGGCCGGGCGGGCGCGCGGCGGGGCCGGGCGGCGGGCGGCGGGGTCTTCGGCGGAGTCACGAGAGGCGGGTCCTCGCGGGTCGTCAGCGGCTGGTGGGGGTCGAGGACGCCGAGGGACGGGCGCCCGAGGACGACTCGGTGACCACGCTAAACGTCTCGTCCTGCGTCGCCTTCCGCGCCACGCCGACGACCTTGCCGTCGCTGAGGCGCAGGAAGGCCGGCGACTCGGCGGGCACCATCCCGAGCGAGCGGGCCTCGCGGGCGAGCGGCCCCGGACCGGAGACCGCGTCGAGCGCGTGGCGCAGGTCGTCCTGGGTGTCGGCGAGCGCGTCGGAGCGGTGCTGCAGGTCGCGCATCGTGAACGAGCCCTTGGCCATCGCGGTGTTGAGCAGGAGCACGCCGACGAACCCCGCGACGACGAGCCCGATGCACAGCGCGAGGAAGGCGCCGCTGCCCGCGCTGACCGGCGGGGCGACGACGCGCAGCCGCCGCGGGGCCGGGGCGCTCGCCCGGCGGGGTGCCGGGCGGACCTGGGTGCGGGCCGTGGCGAGCTGGCTCATGCGGGGGCTCCGTTCGGGGAGAGGCGTTCTGCGGCCCGGAGGCGGACCGAGGCGGATCGGGGGTTGGACTGCAGCTCGGCGTCCGAGGGGGTCTCGGCACCGCGGGTCAGGAGGCGCAGGTAGGCGGCGTGCTCGGGCAGCTCGACGGGCATGCCGGCCGGGGTCCGGCTGCGGGCGCCCTCGGCGAAGGCCTGCTTGGTGATGCGGTCCTCGAGGGAGTGGTACGACTCGACGACGATCCGGCCACCGGGTGCCAGGGCGTCGATGCCGGCGCGGACGGCCCGCTCCCAGACCTCGAGCTCGGCGTTGACCTCGATGCGCAGCGCCTGGAAGGTGCGCTTGGCCGGGTGCCCGCCGGTGCGCTGCGAGGCCGCCGGCACCGCCGTCCGCAGGACCTCGACGAGGCGGGCGGAGGTGTTGAACGGCTCCTTCTCGCGCTCGCGGAGGATCGCCGAGGCGATGCGGCCGGCGAAGCGCTCCTCGCCGTAGGTCTTGAGGATGCGCGCGAGGTCGCCGTGCGCGTAGGTGTTGAGGACGTCGGCGGCCGTCATCCCCCGCGTCTGGTCCATCCGCATGTCGAGCGGGGCGTCGTGCCGGTACGCGAAGCCGCGGTCGGCCTCGTCGAGCTGGAAGGAGGAGACCCCGAGGTCGAAGAGGATGCCGTCGGCGCGGCCGTCGGCATGCTCGGCGAGGACGTCGGCGAGCTCGTCGTAGACGGCGTGCACGGCGGTGAACCGCTCGCCGAACGGCGCGAGCCGCTCGGTGGCGAGGGCGATGGCCTCGGGGTCCCGGTCGAGGCCGACGACGCGCGCCTGCGGGCAGCGGGTGAGGATCGCCTCGGTGTGCCCGCCCATCCCGAGGGTGGCGTCGACGCAGACCGCGCCCGGTCGCTGCAGCGCGGGCTCGAGGAGGTCGACGCAGCGCTCGAGGAGCACGGGGACGTGGCGGGCGCCGGCGTCGCCTCGGCTGCTGGTCATCTCACTCCTTCGCGGGTGTCGTGGCGGGTCGTGGTGCGGGGCGACCCGGCGGCTGGTCCCCATCCGATCCGCGCCCGGCGCGGGGGAAGGCGCGTCGGGTGTCGGGTCGGCTGGAGGCCGGCGGTCGGGTCGTCGTGCGGGTGGGTGCTGCGGTCGGGGTCGGTCGGGGTCGGTCGGGGGTCGTGGTCTCTACAGGCCCGGGACGACCTCCTCGGTGCCGGCGGAGTAGTCGGAGTAGGCCGGCATGACGGCCTCGAGGTAGGCCTCCCAGCGGCCGGTGTCCCAGACCTCGAGGCGGGAGCCGTTGCCGATGACGGTGCAGTCCTTGTCGAGCCCGGCGTAGGCCCGCAGCGCGGCGGGCACGGTGACGCGCCCCTGCTTGTCCGGGGTGTCGGGGTGGGCGCTGGCGCGGAAGACGCGGATGAAGTCGCGCACGCCCTTGGCCGACCCGGAGACCGACTGCATCTCCTGCGAGATGCGGTGGAACTCGCTCGTCGGGAAGACGTAGAGGCAGCCCTCCTGGCCGCGGGTCACGACGAGGCCGTCGGCGAGGGCGCCACGGAAACGGGCCGGGAGGAAGAGCCGGCCCTTCTCGTCGAGCTTGGGCGTGTGCGTGCCGAGGAACTCGTCCACGTCCGCACCTCCTCGACCCGACGGCGGCTCCCTCTACCTCCGTGTTCCTCCACTTTACTCCACTGTGAGCCCCCCAGCGGGGGTTTTCGGACCGACCGAACGGCTGATTCTCGAGAAACTGCAGGTCATGACGGGTGGAGCGAAGTGGGGAACTTTCTCGACGCGTGGTCCCGCGGAGACGTCAGGCGTCGGTCGGCGGGGCGCCGACGCCCTAGAGCGACCTCTCGGTGGAGGGTGGTGGGGACCGGGGTGGAGGGTGGTGGGGACCGGGACGCCGGGGCATCCCGCGTGCGCGAACCCATGGCCCCCGCCCGCGGGCTGTTGCACGATGAGGGCACCACCGGCGGCCCTCGGTCGTTGGACGCACTCAGCAGCAGCCGACGAGAGGACCACCGGCGTGAGCGACGTCGAGCACGACCCCCAGCCGAGCCCGGGCGCGAGCGCCCTGGGCGCCTCCCTCGACCAGGTGCTCCAGGTGTCCAGCCGCCTGGCCGGCACGATGAGCTCGGTCATCGAGGGCAAGCAGGCCGTCGTCCGCACCGCGGTCACCGTGCTGCTCGCCGAGGGGCACCTGCTCGTCGAGGACGTCCCCGGGGTCGGCAAGACCCTCCTCGCCAAGACCCTCGCGCGGTGCATCGACGCCCCCGTGCGGCGCGTGCAGTTCACCCCCGACCTGCTGCCGAGCGACATCACCGGCGTCTCGGTCTACAACCAGGACGTGCGCGACTTCGAGTTCCGCCCCGGCGCGATCTTCGCGAACGTCGTCGTCGGCGACGAGATCAACCGCGCCTCGCCGAAGACCCAGTCGGCGCTGCTGGAGTCGATGGAGGAGGGTCAGGTCACCGTCGACGGCACGACGTACACGCTGCCGCGGCCCTTCATCGTCATGGCGACCCAGAACCCGATCGAGATGGAGGGCACCTACCCGCTGCCCGAGGCGCAGCGCGACCGGTTCATGGCCCGGATCTCCATGGGCTACCCCTCGCCGCGCTCGGAGCTGGAGATGCTCGACCTGCACGGCGCCGGCTCACCGCTCGACGCCCTCCAGCCGGTCACCGACGCCGCGACGGTGCAGCAGATGGTCGAGGCGGTGCGCCGGGTGCACGCCTCCCCCGCCGTCAAGCAGTACATCGTCGACCTCGTCGGCGCCACGCGCTCCTCGTCCGCGCTGCGCCTCGGGGCCTCCCCGCGGGCCACGCTCCACCTGCTGCGCGCCTCGCGCGCCCACGCCGCCCTCGCGGGCCGCGACCACGTCCTGCCGGACGACGTCCAGCAGGTCACGGTGCCGGTGCTCGCGCACCGGCTCATCCCCACGGGCGAGACGCAGATGGCGCGCCGCACGACCGCCGACGTCCTCACGGACCTGCTGCAGCGGGTGCGCGTGCCGGCCCCGACCCGCTGACCCGTGGACCTCCTGCGCCGCACCCTCACCACCCGGGGAGCCTCCTTCCTCGGGTGCGGGATCGTGCTCGTCGCGGCGGGCGTGCTCCTCGGCCAGCACGACGTCACGCGCATCGGCGTCCTCCTCCTCGCCCTGACCGCGGCCTCGCTCGTGCTGGTCCGCCGCCACGGGCTGCGCCTGGAGGTGACCCGCTCGGTCGAGCCGGGCCGGGTGGCCATCGACCAGCGCTCGGTCGTCACGCTGCGCGTGCGCAACCTCGAGCCCTCCCCCACCCCGGTGCTCATGGCCGAGGAGGGCATCGACTACGCCCTCGGCGACCGGCCGCGGTTCGTCGTCGCGTCGATGCGCGGCGGCACGACCCAGGAGGTGCAGTACAGCGTCCGCTCGCACACCCGGGGCGTCCACCGGCTCGGCCCGCTGCGGGTGCGGGTGCGGGACCCCTTCGGGCTGACCCTGCGCACCGCCGCGGTGAGCGGTCACGCGGAGGTCGTCGTCCTCCCCCGCGTGCTGCCGCTGACGGCCGGGCGCTCGCTCGGCCGGGGCATCGGCAGCGAGGGGTCGATCCCCCACATGGTCGCGCTGCACGGCGAGGACGACCAGACCATCCGCGAGTACCGCGACGGCGACGACCTGCGGCGCATCCACTGGCCCGCGACGGCTCGGACCGGGGACCTCATGGTCCGCCAGGAGGACCGCCCGGCGAAGCGGCGTGCGGTCGTCCTCGTCGACTCGCGCACGGCGGGGCACGGGGGCTCCGGCCGGTCGGGGTCGCTCGAGTGGGCGGTCACGCTCGCCGCGTCCGTCCTCGTCCACCTCGTCGACGGCGCCCACGCCGTCCACCTCCTCACCGCCGACCCGGGCGACGACACGGGGGTGCGCCACGACGACACGGTCGACGGCGGCCTCGACGCCCTGGCCCGGGTGGGCCTCGGCTCCGACGACGACACCCGGGCCGTGCTGCACGCGGCGAGCGGCCTGACCGGTCAGGGCGGGCTCGTCGTCTACGTCGGCGGCCCGCTGACCGACGACGACGCGCACACCCTCGCCGCCCTGCGCCAGCCCGGATCCACCGGGGTGGCCCTCGTCGTCGACCCGACCCGCTTCGGGCGCTCCGCCGGTGGCGAGCGCTCCACCGAGGGGGCCGAGGCGACGGTCGCCACGCTCCGGGGCTCCGGTTGGCTGGCCTCGCCCGCGGACGCCGGCACCGGTCCGGCCGAGGCCTGGTCCGCGACGGTCTCCAGCACGCTGGCGGGGGCCCGATGACCCGCGCCAAGCCGCTCGAGACCGCCCTCGTCGCCCTCACCGCGCTGGCGGTCACCCTGCCGCTCACCGACCTCTTCGCCCCCACGGGCGCCTGGCTGCGGCCGAGCCTCGTGCTCGTCCTGCTCGTCGCGCTGACCGGCGCGGCCCTGCGGGCGCTCACCGTCGCCCGGCCGCTCGTCGTCGCCGGGCAGGTCCTCGTGCTCACCGAGGCCGTGGCGCTGCTGCACGGCCAGGGGCACCTGTGGGGCGGTCTCGTCCCCACCCCCGAGACCGGCCGCGCCCTCGGCGTCCTCCTCGACCAGGCGTACGGCACCGTCACCGCGTACTCCGCGCCGGCGCCGTCCGACCGGGGCGTCGTCCTCGCCGTCAGCCTCCTCGTCGGCCTCGCCGCCCTGGTGACCGACGCCATCGCCGTCACCTACCGCAACCCGGCGCTCGCGGGCATCCCCCTCCTCGCCGCCTTCCTCGCGGCCGCGACGAACACCTACTCCGGCCTCGCGGCCTGGTACCTCCTCCCGCCGGCCGTCCTCTGGCTGGCGCTCGTGGGGCGCCAGGGCGTCCGCACGCTGCGCGCCTGGGGCGGGCTGGCGGCCGAGGGCCACCGCGACGCCGACCCCGGCGCCTCCTTCGCCACGACCGGGCGCGTCGTCGGCGCGCTCGCGCTGGCCGCCGCCGTCGTCGTCCCGGCGCTCGTCCCGCACCTGCCGACGACCTTCATCGCCGATGGCCTGGCCCGGGGCGACGGCCGTGGCAACGGCGGGGCCGTCCGGCTCTCGACGAGCATCGACATCGCCCGCGACCTCGCCGACCGCTCGACCGACCCGGTCATCACCTACCGCACCTCGGCCGACGAGCCCGAGCCGCTGCGCGTCGGGCTCCTCGACACCTACCGACGCGGACGCTGGGTCGACACCGACGACCCGGCGTACGTCCCGCCGGACGGGCAGCTGCCCGGGTCCGGGGCAGCGCCGGACGTCAAGCGGACGACCGAGCGCATCGAGGTCATCTCCTCGTCGGTCGCTCCCCCGCAGGTCGCCCTGCCCGCCAACCCGGTCGGGTCGCCGTTCGCGCCGGGCACCTGGCAGGTCACCTCGGGCGGCGTCGTGGAGCTGACCCAGCCGGTCGGCGAGTACACCGTCGAGTACACGAAGCTCGCGCCGGAGCCGGAGCAGTTCGGCTCGACGGTCGAGGGCGCCGCGCCGAACCCCGAGGACCTCGTCGTCGACCCGCGGGCGCAGTCCGCCGTGCGCGAGGTGCTCGACCGCGTCACCGCCGACGGCGACACCCCGCTCGAGGTCGCGACGGGCATCCAGGACTACCTGCGGGGTCCGGACTTCACCTACTCCGAGGACCTCGCCGAGGACACCGCCCAGGGGGCCGCCGCCGAGGAGCCGCTCGTGCGCTTCCTCGAGACCAAGCGCGGCTACTGCGTGCAGTTCTCCAGCGCGATGATCATGATGGCGCGCGAGAGCGGCATCCCGGCCCGGATGGCCGTCGGCTTCCTCCCCGGCACACCGGACGGCAGCGAGCGGGTCGTGCGCGTCAACGACGCCCACGCGTGGCCCGAGCTGTGGTTCCCCGAGCTCGGCTGGGTGCGGTTCGAGCCGACGCCCGGCGTGCGCAGCGGCCTGCCCCCCACGTGGACCCGCGACCGGACGGACGCGACGAGCACGGCGGCCCCCTCGGCCTCGGCCGGCGCGTCGTCGACCCCGTCCGCGTCGGCCGGCCCGTCGCGCGACGTCACGGCCGAGGACCCGCAGGACACGGGCTCGACCACGCCGTCCACCGGCCCGTTCGACCTCGTGCGCCGGCACCTGACCAGCGTGCTCGTCGTCCTCGGCCTCCTCCTGGCCGGCGCGCTGCTGCCGGTCGGCGCGTGGTGGTCCCGCCGGCGGGCACGCGCCCGGGCGCGTGACGACGCCGAGCGGGTCGAGGCGGAGTGGCGCTCGCTCCTCCTGCGGCTCGGCGACGTCGGCCTCGTGCCGACCGACGGCGCGACGCCGCGCCAGGCCTCGCAGCAGCTGGGGCGCGCCGCCTACCTCACCCCCGAGGAGGACGCGGCGCTCGACCGGGTCGTCGACGCGCTCGAGCGGGCCCGCTACGCCCGGCCCGGGGCGCCGGTGCCCGACGTCGCCGACGACGCCCGCACGGTGTGGCGCGCGGCGTTGGGCCGGCGCCGGCGGGGCGACCGGCTGCGGGCGCTGCTGCTCCCGGCCGAGGGGCGCCGCCAGTGGGCAGACGCCCTGCGCCTGCCGGGACGGCGCCGCGACGACGACGCCGCGCTCGACCGCGAGGACGACCGCACCCCGGTCGGCTGATCCTCGACCCCGTGCACACGACGACGGGGCCGCCTCCCGGGTGGGAGGCGGCCCCGTCGTCGTGGTGCGGCGGACCTCAGTCGAGGTAGTCGCGCAGCGCCTGGCTGCGGCTCGGGTGGCGCAGCTTGCTCATCGTCTTGGACTCGATCTGGCGGATGCGCTCGCGCGTCACACCGTAGACCTTGCCGATCTCGTCGAGGGTCTTCGGCTGGCCGTCGGTCAGGCCGAAGCGCATCGAGACGACACCGGCCTCGCGCTCGGAGAGGGTGTCGAGGACGCTGTGCAGCTGCTCCTGGAGCAGCGTGAAGCTCACGGCGTCGGCCGGGACGACCGCCTCGGAGTCCTCGATGAGGTCACCGAACTCGCTGTCGCCGTCCTCGCCGAGCGGGGTGTGCAGCGAGATGGGCTCGCGGCCGTACTTCTGGACCTCGACGACCTTCTCGGGCGTCATGTCGAGCTCCTTGGCCAGCTCCTCCGGGGTGGGCTCGCGCCCGAGGTCCTGGAGCATCTGGCGCTGCACGCGGGCGAGCTTGTTGATGACCTCGACCATGTGCACCGGGATGCGGATGGTGCGGGCCTGGTCGGCCATCGCGCGGGTGATCGCCTGGCGGATCCACCACGTCGCGTAGGTCGAGAACTTGTAGCCCTTGGTGTAGTCGAACTTCTCGACCGCACGGATGAGGCCGAGGTTGCCCTCCTGGATGAGGTCGAGGAAGAGCATGCCGCGGCCGGTGTAGCGCTTGGCGAGGCTGACGACGAGGCGGAGATTGGCCTCGAGGAGGTGGTTCTTGGCCTTCTTGCCGTCCTGGGCGATCCACCAGAGCTCGCGCTTGAGCTTCATGTCGATCTTCGCGCCGGAGTTCAGCTGCTCCTCGGCGAACAGGCCGGCCTCGATGCGCTTGGCGAGCTCGACCTCCTGCTCGGCGTTGAGGAGGGCGACCTTGCCGATCTGCTTGAGGTAGTCCTTGACCGGGTCGGCGGTCGCGCCGGCGGTGACGACCTGCTGCGCCGGGGCGTCGTCGTCGTCGTTGGTCATGACGAAGCCGGCGTCCTCGGTCTCGCCCTCCGGCTTGGCGGCCGTGGCCTCGCCCGACTCGTCGCTCGTCTCGTCCTCGGCGGCCAGCTCGTCCTCGAGGTCGACGGGAGCGTCCTCGGCGGGGGCGTCGCCGGCCGCGGCCTTCTTCGCCGTCGTCTTCTTCGCCGGCGCGGCCTTCTTCGCGGGGGCAGCGGCGGCGGACGCGGCCTTCTTCGTCGTCGAGGCGGCGGCGGCCTTCTTCGCCGCGCCGTCGGAGGCGGCCTTCTTGGCGGCCGGCTTCGCGGCGGCCTTCTTCGTCGTCGCCGTCGAGGTCTTCTTCGCGGTGCGGGTCGCGGCCGCGGCGACACCGGCGGTGTCGTCGTGGCGGACCTCGATGCCCTGGTCACCCAGGGCGCGCAGGACGACCCGACCGCGGGCCGGCGTGACGTCGGCGGCGCGCATCGCCTCGGCGACCTGCGTCCCGCTCACCGACCCGTTGGTCCGCCCCGCACGCACGAGGTTCTGGAGCGCCTCGTGGGCGAACTCGGGGGGGAGGGTGCTCGGTTCGGAGGGCTTCGAGGACACAGGCGACACCGACTACCTTTCGTCGCGGAGAACCGCTGGACCGGGACACGGAGGAGCCGGTGCTGCGGTGGTGAGGGTCCGGGGAGTGGCGCTCCGGCTGATCGGTTCGACCCCATCCGGCCCGGTGCGCTCTACCATTATAACTTTGCTCGGCCCCAACGCCCACATCCACCCGGTCGGTCGCCGGGACGACGCACCCCCGCAGCGCCCCTGCGGGCCCTGCGGCACAGCGGAACCGGGCCGGATCAGCCCTTGACGGCGAGCACCGCGCACGGCGCGTCGAGCAGGATGCGCTGGGCGTTGGACCCGAGGATCAGCTTGCCGACGGGCGTGCGCCGCCGCAGGCCGATGACGATGAGGTCCGCTCCGGTCTCGTTCGCCACCGCGATGAGGTCCTCCGCCGGCTCGTTCCCGCGCACGAGCTGGCGCACCTCCATGTCGGCGCCGGCGGCCGTCATCTCGTCGGTGGCGCGGCGCAGCTCCTCCTCGGCGGAGCGCGCGGTCTCGTCGTCGAGGCCTCCCCGGTGGGAGTTGATGACGACGAGTCGGCTCCCCCGCCCCTTCGCCTCCTCGACCGCGCGAGCCAGTGCGGCCCGCCCCTCCTTCGTCGGGACGAAGCCAACGACGATCGTCACGATGTCCTCCTCGGCGCTGCTGCGGTCAGTCAGTCGACCGTACCGCAGGGGGCGTCGGGTTCCGCCGCAAGCACGGCGCGGATGAGCGCCCCGACCTGCGCGACCTCCGTGAGGAACCCGTCGTGGCCCTGGTCGGACTCGATCGTGCTCGACCGGGTGCCGGGCCGGGCCCGCACGATGTCGTCCGAGAGGCGCACCGGGTAGAGGCGGTCGGTGCTGACCCCGGCGACGTGGAGCAGGCCCGGGAAGGCGCGCAGGGCGGCCGCGACCCCGCCGCGCCCGCGGCCGACGTCGTGGCTGTTCATCGCCTCCGACAGCACGAGGTAGCTGTTGGCGTCGAACCGGCGCGCCAGCTTCGTCGCGTGGTGGTCGAGGTAGCTCTCGACGTCGTAGCGCCCACCGCCGCCGAGCGGGTCCTCCCCGGCCCGTGGCCGGCGGCCGAAGCGCGCGTCGAGCTCGCTCTCGTGCCGGTAGGTCGTGTGCGCGATCCGCCGGGCGATGCCGAGCCCGGTGAGCGGGGCGCGGCCGGTGTCGTAGTAGTCGCCGTCCTGGTAGTCCGGGTCGTGCCGGATGGCGAGCAGCTGCGGCTGGCACCAGGCCACCTGGTCGGCCGTCGCGGCCGCGGTCGACGCGAGGACCAGGGCGCGCCGCACCCGCGCCGGGAAGGACGTCGCCCACTCGAGCGCCCTCATCCCGCCCATCGAGCCGCCGAGCACGAGGGCCCACGCGTCGATCCCCAGGTGGTCGGCGAGGACGGCCTCCGCCGCGACCTGGTCGCGGATGGTGACGAAGGGGAAGCGTCCGCCCCACGGCCGTCCGTCGGGTGCCGTCGACGAGGGGCCCGTGCTCCCCTGGCAGCCCCCGACGACGTTGGCGGCCACGACGAACCATCGGTCGGTGTCGAGCGGCGCCCCGGGGCCCACGAGCCCCGGCCACCAGCCCTCGGTGGGGTGCCCCGGCCCCGCCGCACCGACCACGTGGCTGTCGCCGGTCAGCGCGTGCTCGACGAGGACGGCGTTGTCACCGCTCGGGGAGAGGGTCCCCCACGTCTCGTAGGCGAGGGTCACCCCGGGCAGGACGCCCCCTCGCTCGAGCGGCAGGTCGCCGACCGACGCGAAGCGACGGTCGCCGACGGGGTCGCCGGGACGCCAGACGGCGCCCGTCGACCGGGTCGGGGTGGCGGTCATCGATGGGACTCCTCGGCACTCGCGCTTGCCGCGGGGGCTGCGCCGCGGCCGGGTCATCACCCGGGGCACCCCACCGCGAGGAGGGTTGCCGCCCAGCAAACCGGGGTTTGGCACTGGGACTCATGACCTGCCCCGATGGTACCGGGAGGCACCCGCGGACACCGGTGGTCGTCCGACAGCCGAACACCGCTCCCCCACCTCGCCCATGCGCGGTCACCCGGCCCGCCGCAGCCGCCCGGCCCCCGGTGCCGCCTCACCGGCCCGCGTCAGGGTCTCGGGACGCAGTCCGTGCTCGACGACCCCGGAGAGCAGCCGCGCGAGCCGGTAGCCCGGCTCCACGCGCAGGGCGCGCTCGAGGGCGGCTCGCGCCAGTGCGCCGTCGCCGAGCTGCCAGGCCAGCTGTGCCGCCGTCGTGCACACCGCCGCGGCGTCGTCCGGCCGCTCGTCGGGGACCGCGCGGGCCAGGGCCAGCAGGCGCTCGAGCAGCTCGCGGCGGCCCTCGACCTCGCGGTCCACGTGGGCCCACGTGCCCATCCCCGCCCAGCGCGGCAGGTGCCGCTCGAGGAGGGCGACCACCACCGCGTCGAGCAGCCCGCGGGGGACCACCCCCGGTGCGACCCAGGCGATCAGGGCGTCGCGCAGGCCGATGTCGCGCAGCCCCTCCACCGCCCGCGCGAGGACCTCCGGCGTGGGCTCGTGGCGACGCCGGCCGACCGCCTCCGGCCGGGCGAGGACGAGCGCCCAGGCGCGCACCGCCTCGCGCCGCACGCGGGCGCTGCCCCGGCGGGACCGGCGGTCGAGCGCCGGGAGCGGGAGCCAGGCTCCTACCGCCGACGCCTGCTCCGCGTCCGGGGCGACGAGGCCGTCGACCGCCGACCGGTCGGCCAGGGGCGCGAGGCCGCGGGCGACGAGCTCGGCGACCGCCGGCACCGCGTGCGGGTCCGGCAGCGGCACCCCCTCCGGAGGACAGCAGACGCGCTCGCAGACCGGCGAGTACCGCCGTCCCCCACGGACCACCGCGACGTCGGCCACCTCGGCGCCGTGCGACTCGAGCGCCTCGAGGAGGGCGAGCAGCAGCGGGTCGCTCGCGTGGGGCTCGTCCTCGTATCCGAGGAGGAGGACGGGTCCGTCGAGCTCACGCCGCACCGGACCCAGGAGGGCCTCGACCGTCTCGACCACGTGGTCCTCGGGTGGGAGGTCGACCCGGGCGGTGAAGTGCACCCGGCGCCGGCGGTCGAGGGCGACGACCACGACGCTGCGCGTCGGGTGGTAGCCGAGCTGGTAGGGCAGGACGGCGAGCAGCTCGTCGGGCCCGTGGACGGTCGTGGTCTCGCTCATGCGGCCACGCTGCCGCCCCGGGACCGGCCGCGACAGGGGGCGGCGGCGATCTGTGGACGACGCGCCGTCCGGGCCGCGCCTGTGGACGACCGGGACGCGCCGGACCCCGTGTCAGCGGACGACGTCCCCCGGCACCGTCTGCGGGCCGCGACCGGTCTCGCGCTCCCACTCGAGGAACTTCTCGGTCTCCTCGACGAGGGTCGTCGCGACCCAGCCCAGGACCATCGCGTCGTCGGCGAGGCCGAGCACGCCGAGGACCGCCTCGGGCAGCAGGTCGACGGGCGAGACGACGTACGCGGCTCCGGCCGCGACGAGGCCGAGCTTGCCCATCGAGGTGCCGGTGTACTCGCCGGAGCGGATCGCGGTCACCATCCGCGGGACGGCGGAGGCGCGCTCGCCGAGCGAGGGGCCGCCGTCCTTGGTCGCGAGGCGGATGGCGCGCCCGAGGGCGCCGACGTAGGCGAGGGTGCGGGCCTTGGCCATGGGTTCCTCCTGGGGTCGCTGGGGTCGCGGGTCAGGCCGGGCCGATGCGCCCGGCGACCGCCGGGAACTCGCGCTTGGCGTCGCTGGCGAGGCGGCGGAGCAGGACGACGTCGACCCCCGCGCCGACGACGCCGCCGACGACCGGGACGCCGCGGCCGAAGCGCGAGAGCACGCCCTTGCCCGAGCTCGCGACGAGCTTGAAGAACACGCCCTTCTTGACGACCATCGCGGCCGGGCCGGGCAGGCGCTGGGCGGCGAGGTTGGCGAAGCCGCCGACCGGGGCGGCGACCCCGGCCTTGGCGAGGAGGTCGTCGGCGTCGGCGCCGGCGAGGGTGAGCAGCACCGCGGCCCGCACCTGCGGCTGCGCGATGTCGTGGCCACGCACCCGGGCGATGGCCGCGGTCATCCGCGTGGCGAGGGCGTAGTACGCGACGACGTTGGCGGGCAGGGCGATCGGCAGCGTGACGAAGCCCCCGAGGCCGGTGACGAAGCCCTCGGCGCCGGCCAGCCGCAGGTGCGAGCGGACGATGCCGTCGACCGCCTTCTCGACGTCGCCACCGGCCGAGCGCAGCGCGGCGTCGGCGGTCTTCGCCGCGGAGTCGAAGGGCCCCCGACCGTCGATGCCGACGTCGAGGATCTGGTCGACGACGCGGACCGCCTGGCGCCCGAGGACGCCGTCGTCGGCCTTCGGGTCGTTGGCGCGCTCGAGCGCGGAACGGGTGTCGCTCACGGCGTCCTTGGTGGTGCGGCCTCGGTCGAGCAGTCCCACGCGTGGTCCTCCTGGTGCCCCGGGGCGGACCGTCGGGTCCGCGCGTGTCCGGCTCCCGTCATCCTGCCACGCAGGCCGCTGACCAGCGGGGTCCCGGTCCCCGTCATCGGTGACGGTGTCGGGCCGTACGCTCGGCGCCATGCTGACGGGCGAGTTGGCGGTGCTCGTGGCGGGCACCGGGGGCCGCGCCGCCGCCGTGCTCCACCGCGACCGCGTCGTCACGGTCCCCGCCGCGCGGGTCCCCGAGGTCGTCGGTCGGCTCGAGGCGGAGCACCACCCCCGGTGGGTGTGGTGGTCGGCGCGCGAGGCCGCGACCGGCGTCGTCACGGCCCGCGTGCACCTGGCCCGCGCCTGGGACCTCGCCGAGGCGCACCGGCTCCTCCACGGCGGGTGGGACGCCTCCCCCGCGCTGGTCTGGGCCGCCGCCCACGGGCTGTCCGCCGCCTCCGTCCCCGCACCGCCCGGGGGTGACCTCTTCGACCTCGTCGGCGCCGCCGACCTCCCGCCCGACGACGTGCTCGTCGACGCGGCCGGCCACCTGCGCGCCGACCACGAGCGCTGGCTCGAGGAGCCCGACCACCTCGCCGCGTGGGCGCGGGCCGCGCTCGACACCGCACGCCTCCAGCAGGAGCAGATGGCCTCGGTCTCGGCCCGGCTGGCCGCGACGACGGCCTCGGAGTCCGCCGCGGCCCTGCTCTGCCTCGAGCTCGAGCGCGACGGCCTCCCCCTCGACCGCGCGACGACCGAGGGCCTCGTCGCCGACGCGGCCGGTCCCCGCACGGTCGGTGACGCGGACGGCGTCGCGGCGCGCCGGGCCCGCGACGCCACCGTCCTGCGCCACGTGCCGGGCCGCGAGGGCACCGACCTGCGCAACCCGGTGGCCGTCAAGGAGATGCTCGCGGCCGTCGGGGTCGACGTGCCGAGCACGCGCAAGTGGGTCCTCGAGGCCTACAGCGAGGTCCATCCGGTCGTCGAGGCGCTGCTCGCGTGGCGGCGCGACGAGCGCATCGCCACGACGTACGGCTACCGCTGGCTCGACACGCACGTCGGGCCCGACGACCGGCTGCGCGGCCGGTGGACCGCCTGCGACGGCGCCGCCGGCCGGATGACCGCCGAGAACGGCCTGCACAACCTCCCGGCCGCGCTGCGCCCCGGCGTCGCGGCCCACCCGGGGCACGTCCTCGTCCGCGCCGACCTCGGGCAGGTCGAGCCCCGGGTCCTCGCGGTCGTCAGCGGCGACGCCGCCTTCGCGGCGGCCACCCGGGCCGACGACCTCTACGCCCCCGTCGCCCAGCGCCTGGGCTCCGAGCGGGCCGTCGCGAAGATCGCGGTGCTCGCGGCGATGTACGGGCAGCGCAGCGGCGCGGCCGGCGAGGCGCTCAAGGGCCTCGAGGCGGCCTACCCGGTGGCCATGGGGATGCTCGACCGCGCCTACGACGCCGGGCGCCGGGCTGCCCCGCTGCGCACGTACGGTGGGCGGCTGGTCCCCACCGCGCGGTTCGTGGCCGGCCGGCCACCGGGCGCGGACCCGCAGGTGGACGCGGCGAGGGGCCGTTTCGCGCGCAACGCCGTCATCCAGGGCTCGGCCGCCGAGCTCTTCAAGGCCTGGGCGGCCACGGTCCGCGCATCGGTGCGCGACCTCGGGGCGAGCGTGGTCCTCTGCCTGCACGACGAGCTGCTGCTCCACGTGCCCGAGCCGGCGGCGGCCGAGGCGTCGCGGCGGGTCGACGACGCCCTCACCGACGCCGCGCGCCGGTGGTCGGGCGGGGCGCCGGTGCGGTTCGTCGCCGACACCTCCGTGGTGCGGCGCTGGTCGGAGGCCAAGGACTGAGGCCGCCGGCCGACCGGGTCAGGCGGTCGGGCCCTGCGGGTCGTCCTCGTCGTCCGACACCGAGCGCAGGAAGTCCTCGAACTCGGCGCCGAGCTCGTCGGCGGACGGGATCTGTGAGGTCTCGGTCGCGAGCAGGCTCGGGCGCTCCTGGCCCTCGACAAACGCGTCGTACTGCTGCTCGAGCGCGGTGATGACCTGGCGCGCCTCGTCGCTGTTCGCGACCTCGGCCGCGATGGCCTGCTGGTTGACCCGGGCCCGCTCGACGAGCTCGTCGTTCGGCAGGTTGAGGCCGGTCGCGTCGGTGATCGCGTTGAGCGCGGCGAGCGCCCCCTCGGCCCACTCAGCGGTCGCGAGGTAGTGCGGCACGTGCACGGCGAACCCGAGGGCGTCCTGGCCGGCCTCGCCGAGGCGCAGCTCGAGGAGGGCACCGATGGACGCCGGCACCTGGACCCGCCCGAAGGGCGAGCGGGCCTCGCCGATCAGCGCGTCGTCGGTGGCGTGCGCCGTCATCCCGACCGGACGGGTGTGCGGCACACCCATGGGGATGCCGTGCGTCGTGACGACGAGGGAGACGCCGAGCATCGCGATGAGCTCGCGGATGGCCTCGACGGTGCGCTCCCACTGGTAGTCGGGCTCCGGCCCGGTGAGCACGTAGTACGTCTGCCCGTCGCGGTCGGTGAGCCGGTGCAGGAGCATCGCCGGGTCGTCGTACTCCGTCCAGCGGCTGGTGTCGAAGACCATCATCGGGCGGCGGCCGCGGTAGTCGAGCAGCTGGTCGACGTCGAACGAGGCGACGACCTCGGGGTCACCGGTCTCGAGGAGGTGCGAGCCGAGGGTCTCCTGGACCTGCCCGGCGTCGACGAAGCCGCCGAGCAGCACGAGGAGGACGCCCGGGCGGGGGGCGTCGACAGCGGTCTCGAGGCGGTACAGGGCGGACGGGTCCATCACGGGAGAAGCCTTTCACGGTGGTGCGTCGTCAGGGTGGAACGTCCGGCCGGGGCGGCGGATTCCCCCGCCCGCGCCGGCCGGGTCACTCGGCGACGGCGGCGATGGCCCGGCGCACGCGCTTCTCGGAGACCGAGCCCTTCGTGCCGAGGCTCTGCGCGAAGAGGCTGACCCGCAGCTCCTCGACCATCCACCCGATGTCGGCGACCTCGGGGGCGGCGCGGCGGGCGGCGGGCAGCGACTCGAGGAGGTCGGCGTAGGCGGACTCGACCGCGTCGACCTGCTCCTGGAGCACGGGCTCCCGTGCGTTGCCGGCCGCACGCTCGAGACGGTGCTGCGCGGCCCGCAGGTAGCGCTGGAGGTCGGCGAGGCGGGCGACCCCGGTCGCGGCGACGAACCCCGGGCGGACCAGCCCGTCGAGCTGGGCCCGGACGTCGGCGCGGGCCGCACGGGTCGACGCCGCGGCACTGCCCGCGGCGAGCGCGTCGAGGGTGCGCCGCACCTGCGCGGCGAGGACGAGCACCGGCTCGACCGCCTCGACGACGGCCAGCACCCGGGTCGCCGCGTGGGTCCGGACGGCCGCGAGCGCCGCCTCGAACGCCTCGGGGGTGCGGACCGGGCCGCGGACGTGCTCGGTGACGAGGTCGTCGACGGCGGCGTCGAGGCAGTCCTGGAGCAGCGCCGGCACCGACCCGTGCGGGTTGTCGGCGAGCGCGAGCTTCTGGGCGTTGCCGAGCCGGCCGAGCACCCGCTTCCACGGCGCCGTCGTGTTGAGGAGGAGCAGGCGCCGGACGCCCGCGCGGTGCGCCGCCGCCGCGGACCCGGCATCGGGCAGGACGCGCAGCCCGACCGAGGCCCCCTCGTCGACGAGCGCGGGGAAGCCGACGACGGTGAGCCGCCCGGCGCGCCCCTCGAAGGTCTCGGGGATGGTGCCGACGGCCCACGTCGTGAGGCCGGAGCGCTCGATCGACGCGCCGGCGCGGGCCATCCCCTCGCGCACCGCTCCCCCGGCCTGCTCGCGCAGCGCGTCGAGGTCCTTGCCGGCGGCGACGACGCGACCGCCGGGGCGCTCGACCGAGAAGGTGACGCGCAGGTGGTCGGGCACGCGGGCGAGGTCGAACTCGGCCGGGTCGACGCGGATGCGGGTGCGCTCGAACAGGACCCGCGCCAGCTCCTCGACCATCGAACCGCGCGCGGGGTCCATCTCGCGCAGGGCCGCGGCGGCGTGGTCGGGCGCCGGGACGAAGTGCACGCGGGTGGCCTTCGGCAGCGAGCGGACGAGCGCGACCGCGAGCTCGTCGCGCAGCCCGGGCACCTGCCAGTCGAACCCGTCGGCCGTGACCCGGTTGAGCACGGCGACCGGGACGTGCACCGTCACGCCGTCGGCGGCCTGCCCGGGCGCGAACTGGTAGGTGACGTCGAGCGCGAGGTCGCCCTGGCGCCACGTGCGCGGGTAGTCGCTCGCCGAGACCGACTCCCCCGCGTCGGAGGTGAGCACGTCCTCGGTGAGGTCGAGCAGGTCGGGGCGGCGGCGCCGCTCGCCGCGCCACCAGCGGTCGAAGTGCCGCTCGGTGACGACGTCCGGCGGGATCCGGCTGTCGTAGAAGGCGAAGACGATCTCGTCGTCGACGACGATGTCGCGACGACGCGCCCGCTCCTCGAGCTCGGCGACGCGAGCGAGGGTGCGCTGGTTGCGTTTCCAGAAGTCGTGCACCGGCTCCCAGTCGCCCTCGACGAACGCCGACCGGACGAAGATCTCGCGCGCGGCCTCGGGGTCGATCCGGGCGTACTGGACGGTGCGGTCGGTGACGAGCGGTACCCCGAACAGCGTCACGCGCTCGGTCGCGACGGCGGCGCCGGCCTTGCGGCTCCAGCGCGGCTCGCTGACCGTGCGCGTCACGACGTGCTTGCCGGCCTCCTCGGCCCACTCGGGGTCGATGGTGGCGACGGTCCGCGCCCACAGCCGCGAGGTCTCGACGAGCTCCGCGGCCATGACGTACTCGGGCTTGCGGCGGAAGAGGGTCGAGCCGGGGCTGATGCCGAACCGGGCTCCGCGGGCGCCGAGGTACTCGCGCTTGACCTCGTCGCGCACGCCCACGTGCGACAGCAGGCCGGCGAGGAGCGCCTTGTGCACGGTGTCCCAGTCGGGGTCCTCACCCTTCGCGGCCGTCGCGAGCTCGGGGTCGATGCGGGCCTGCCGGGTCGCGCGCCGCAGCTGGGCGTGCAGGTCCTGCCACTCGCGGATGCGCAGGTAGTGCAGGTACTCGTTCTTGCACATCCGCCGGAACGCGCTGTGCGAGAGGTCCTTCTGCTGCTTCTTGAGGTAGGTCCAGAGGTTGAGCAGCGCGGCGAAGTCGGACCGCTCGTCCTTGAAGCGCGCGTGCTGCTGGTCGGCCTGCGCCTCCTTGTCCACCGGCCGCTCGCGCGGGTCCTGGATCGACAGGGCGGCGACGAGCACGAGCACCTCGCGGGTGCAGCCGAGCCGGCCGGCCTCGACGACCATCCGGGCCAGGCGCGGGTCGAGGGGCATCCGGGCGAGAGTGCGGCCGGTGGCCGTGAGCCGGCGGGCCCGCCCGCGGTGCCGGCCGGGGCCGCGCTCATCGGTGGAGAACGCCCCGAGCTCCTCGAGCAGGCGCACGCCGTCGGCGACCTGGCGCGCGTCCGGCGGGTCGACGAAGGGGAAGCGCGCGACGTCGCCGAGGCCGAGCGAGGTCATCTGGAGGATGACGGCCGCGAGCGACGTGCGCTGGATCTCGGGCTCGGTGAACTCGTCGCGCGCCTCGAAGTCCTCCTCGGAGTACAGACGGATGCAGACGCCGGGCGCGACACGGCCGCAGCGGCCCGCCCGCTGGGCGGCGCTGGCCCGGCTGACCGGCTCGATCGGCAGCCGCTGCACCTTGGTGCGCTGGCTGTAGCGGGAGATGCGGGCGGTGCCGGTGTCGACGACGTAGCCGATGCCGGGCACCGTGAGCGAGGTCTCGGCGACGTTGGTGGCGAGGACGATCCGGCGCCCTCCGCCGCGGCGGAAGACCCGGTGCTGCTCGGCCGACGACAGCCGGGCGAACAGGGGCAGCACCTCGGTGCCCGGCAGCTTCAGGGCGTTCAACGCATCGGCGGCGTCGCGGATCTCGCGCTCCCCCGAGAAGAACACGAGGATGTCGGTCGCGTCCGGGGCGGGCGGCGCCTCGGTCCACAGCTCCTCGACGGCCTGCACGACCCCGGTCACCTGGTCGCGCTCCTCGACGACGTGCGTGCCGTCCGGGGTCGTCTCGACGAGCGGGCGGTAGCGGACCTCGACGGGGTAGGTGCGCCCGGACACCTCGAGCACCGGCACCTCGCGGACGACCTCGCCGCGCTCGTCGGTGCCGAAGTGCCGGGCGAAGCGCTCGGGGTCGATCGTCGCCGAGGTGACGACGACCTTGAGGTCGGGGCGCCGCGGCAGCAGCTGCTTGAGGTAGCCGAGGATGAAGTCGATGTTGAGGCTGCGCTCGTGCGCCTCGTCGATGATGATCGTGTCGTACCGGCGCAGGTCGCGGTCGCGCTGCATCTCGCTGAGCAGGATGCCGTCGGTCATCACCTTGACCCGGGTCGCGTCGCTGCTGTGGTCGCCGAAGCGGACCTGGTAGCCGACGGTGCCGCCGAGCTCGACCTCCATCTCCTCGGCGATGCGCTCGGCGACCGACCGGGCCGCGATCCGCCGGGGCTGCGTGTGCCCGACCTGACGGCCCCCGGCCCCGCGGCCGAGCTCGAGGCACATCTTCGGGAGCTGGGTCGTCTTGCCCGACCCGGTCTCGCCCGCGATGACGACGACCTGGTGGTCACGCAGGGCCGTGAGGATCTCCTCGCGGGCGGCGACGACGGGCAGGTGCTCGGGGTAGTGCAGCTCCGCCGCGGCGACCGCCTCGAGCGCGGTCTCGGTGCGGGCGGGCATGCCCGACAGGATAGGTCGCCCTCACCGCGGGCTCCGACCGGACGTCCCCTGTCGCTGCGGTGCCCGCTCCCCCGGGACGACGTGCGGCAGCGCCTTCCCGGAGGCGTGCAGGCTCACCCCGGCGGTGTAGAGGCCGACCGTCTGCCCGCCACCGGCCCGCACGAGCCGCAGCTCGCGTCCCGTGGCGGCCACCCTCGCCCGGACCGCCCGGACACCGGCGGCCCGCAGCCGCGCCGCGGCTCCGCCCGCGGGCACCGGCGCGGATGGCGCCGTGCGGGCGACGGCGGGAGGCGCCAGCAGGAGCCGGACCCGGGCGTCCCGCAACCGCGTCCGGGCCGCGTCGGTGGCCCCGAGCAGGAGCCGCTCCCGGGTGCCGAGCGTCCGGGCCACGGCCACGCCGTCCGACCCCACGACGGTCCGCGCCGTCGCCGCCCTGGTGAACGACTGCCCCGCGAAGCCGAGGGCCCACGCGCCGGCCGCGACCCCCACCTCCCGGACGCTCCCCTCCCGGTAGCCGACGAGCAGGACGCCGTCGGCGACGGTCCCGACGCCCTCGCCGACGAACCCGGCGGCCGCGAGCGGCGGGGCGACCCGCGTCGGCAGCGCGGCGAGCATCCCGACCCCGTGGCCGACCGAGCTCGCCTGCCGCAGGCCGCGGTAGAGGACCGAGTCGCCGATGTCGTCGTCGGCGAGCGCACCGAGCACGGCGGCGCAGCGGGCGTCGGCGGCGCGCAGCCGGTCGAGGGCCGCTGCGTGCGCGGCCTCGGCGCGCAGGACGGTGGCCATCTCGTCCTGCTGCGCCCGCCGGACCCCGAGCAGCACCGGGTCGGCCTCCGTGGCACCCGCCTCGACGAGGGCGACGGCGCGCTGCTCGAGCAGCCGGTAGGCGTCCCACGCGTCACCGTGCGCCGTGACCGCGTGCTGGGCGACCGCCTGCTCGTCCTCGAGCACCGCCGCGTAGGTGCGCAGCGGCGCCACCGCGCCGAGGAAGCGGTGCGCGGCCCGGTCCAGGACGGTCGGCGCCGTCGTGATGCGCGCGCCGAACGCCTCCCCGGCCGGGCCGTCCCAGACCGCGCCGTCGCGCAGCCGGGCGAGGTCCGCCGCCGTGTCGGCCAGCCGGTGGCCGGTCACCTCGCACGCCCGCGCGACCGCCCGGACCCCGGCGGCCGAGCCCTCGACGGGACCGAGGGACGTCACCACGTCGGGCCTCCCCCGAGCCGGCGCGACACCCCCGCCTCGGTGTCGAGGTACGCGCCGCCCGCGGACCCCGCCGCCTCGCCGAGGACGGTCAGGGCGTCGGCCACCCGCAGCCGCGCGTGCCGCCACGCGCCGAGCAGCTCCTCGGCCGCGGCGCCCGACCGGCCCGGCCCGAAGGCCCAGCGGTCGGCCGCCGGGTCGCCCATGAGCGTGAGGGCCTCGGCCAGCCCCACGAGCTGCTCCCCCACCTGCAGGACGGTCCTCGCGTCCACCCGGTACGTCGTCATGCCCCGACGCTAGGCCGGGGCGGCGTCCCGCCCGCCGGGTTATCCACAGGCCCCGACGGGCGGGAGGGTCGCTCAGCCCTGCGTGGCCGCGACGAGCTCCGGCGCCGCGTCCCCGGAGCCGTCACCGGCCGCCGCGGCGAAGCCCGCGTCGAGGTCGGCGAGGATGTCGGCGACCGACTCGATGCCGACCGCGAGGCGCACGAGGCCGGGCGTGACCCCGGCGGCCAGCCGGTCCTCGTCGCCGCCCTGGCTGTGCGTCGTCGACGCCGGGTGGATGGCGAGCGAGCGCACGTCGCCGATGTTCGCGACGTGGCTGTGCAGCGACAGGCCCTCGACGAAGCGGCGCCCGGCCTCGATGCCGCCACGGATCTCGAAGGCGAGCACCGCCCCGGCGCCCAGCGGCGCGTACTTGTCCGCGAGCGCCTTGCCGGGGCTGCTGTCGAGCGAGGCCCACCGCACCGACTCGACCTGGGGGTGCTGCTCCAGGTGCTCGGCGACCCGGCGGGCGTTCTCGAGGTGCCGCTCGAGGCGCAGGCTGAGGGTCTCGATGCCCTGCCCGATGAGGAAGGCGTTGAACGGCGAGACCGCGGCGCCGAGGTCGCGCAGCAGCTGCACGCGCGCCTTGAGGATGTAGGAGAGGTTCGCGCCGAAGGGGCTGCCGACGCCGAGGTCGGGGCCGAAGCGCAGCCCGTGGTAGCTCTCGTCCGGGGTGTTGTAGTTGGGGAAGCGCTCCGGGTCCGTCGTGTAGTCGAAGGTGCCGCCGTCGACGATGACGCCGGCGATGGACGTGCCGTGCCCGCCGAGGTACTTCGTCGCCGAGTGGATGACGACGTCGGCGCCCCACTCCAGGGGTCGGATGACGTACGGCGTCGCGATGGTGTTGTCGACGACCAGCGGCACCCCGACCTCGTGGGCGACCGCGGCGACGGCCTCGATGTCGAGGACCTCGGCCTTGGGGTTGGCGATGGTCTCGCCGAAGAACGCCTTGGTGTTCGGGCGCACCGCGTCCCGCCAGGCCTGGGGGTCGGTGTGGTCCTCGACGAAGGTGACGTCGACCCCGAGCTTGCGGAAGGTGAACTTCAGCAGGTTGACCGTGCCTCCGTAGAGGGCCGCGCTGGAGACGATGTGGTCACCGGCCTCGGCGATGTTGAGGAGGCCGAGCGTCGTGGCGGCCTGCCCGGACGCCACGAGCAGGGCCCCGACCCCGCCCTCGAGCGCGGCGATGCGCTGCTCGACGGCGTCCTGTGTCGGGTTCATGATGCGCGTGTAGATGTTGCCGAACTCGCGCAGCGCGAAGAGGTTCTCGGCGTGCGCGGTGTCGTTGAAGACGTACGACGTCGTCTGGTAGATCGGCAGGGCCCGGGCGCCGGTGGCGCTGTCGGGCTGCTGGCCGGCGTGCACCTGGCGGGTCTCGAAACCCCACTGGGACGGGTCGGTCATCGGTTCGCTCCTGACTCGTGGGTGCGACCGACCGGCGGGCCGGGCGCACGCGGACGTGTGCTCGGCGGGGTGCCCAGGGGCTCCCGCGCTTGCGTGCGACGGGTGCCGCACGCCTGGTCCTCACCCGGGGCACCCCACCGCGGAGGAGGGTTGCCGGCCAGCGAGCCGGGGCTTGGCGCTGGCGCTCATGACCTGCCGTCAGGATACGCACGGGCCGGCCCGCGGTCAGCCCCCTCCCCCGCCCCGTCTCACCCCGCGAACGGGGCAGGATGACCCCATGACCTTCCACGCCGACGAGTACAAGGCCGCCGCGGGCCGCTACCGCGCCGGGATGCCCTACCGACGCACCGGCCGCTCCGGCCTCGACCTCCCCGCGATCTCGCTGGGCCTCTGGCACAACTTCGGCGACGACGTGCCGCTGGAGCGCCAGCAGGCGATCCTGCGCCGGGCGTTCGACCGGGGCGTCACCCACTTCGACCTCGCGAACAACTACGGCCCGCCCTACGGCAGCGCCGAGCGCAACTTCGGGACGCTGTTCGCCCGCGACTTCCGCCCCTACCGCGACGAGCTCGTCATCAGCTCCAAGGCGGGCTACGACATGTGGCCCGGCCCCTACGGCCAGGGTGGCGGCTCGCGGAAGTACGTCACCGCGTCGGCGGACCAGTCGCTGCAGCGCACCGGCCTCGACTACTTCGACATCTTCTACAGCCACCGCTTCGACGAGACGACCCCGCTCGAGGAGACCTGCGGGGCGCTGGACTCCCTCGTGCGTGCCGGCAAGGCGCTCTACGTGGGCATCTCGTCCTACTCGGCGCAGCGCACCCGCGAGGCCGTCGAGATCCTCCGCGCGATGGGCACGCCGCTGCTCATCCACCAGCCGTCGTACTCGATGCTCAACCGCTGGATCGAGGAGGAGGGGCTGCTGGACGCCCTCGGCGAGACCGGCGTCGGCTGCATCGCGTTCTCCCCGCTGGCGCAGGGGATGCTGACGAACAAGTACCTCAAGGGCATCCCGGAGGGGTCGCGGGCCGCCCAGGGCAAGTCGCTCGACCCGGCGCTGCTCACCGACACCGCGCTCAAGCACATCCGCGCGCTGGACCGGCTGGCGAAGACGCGCGGCCAGACGCTCGCGCAGATGGCCCTCGCGTGGGCGCTGCGCGACCCGCGCGTCACCTCCGTGCTCGTCGGTGCGAGCTCGGTCGAGCAGCTCGACGACAGCCTGGACGCCGTCAAGAAGCTGCGCTTCACGAAGGACGAGCTCGCGAAGATCGACAAGCACGCCCAGGACACGGGCATCAACCTGTGGAAGACCTCGAGCGACAAGTGAGTTGAGAGACGACATGAGCGACGACTACATCCCCTCCCCCTCTGACTGGGTCCGCGAGCAGGTCGAGAAGATCGACGAGACCGGCGACACCCGCTCGGTCAGCGTCATGGACCGCCCGGTCGTCATGCTGACGATGCGCGGCCGCAAGACCGGCGCGGTGCGTAAGGTGCCGCTGATGCGCGTCGAGCACGACGGCACGTACGCCGCCGTCGCGAGCAAGGGCGGGGCGGCGGAGCACCCCGTCTGGTACGGCAACCTCCTCGCCGACCCGCACCTCACGCTCCAGGACGGCACCGAGTCCTGGCCGGCCGTGGCCCGCGAGATCGACGGTGCCGAGCGCGAGGAGTGGTGGGAGCGCTGCGTCGCGGCCTACCCGCCCTACGCCGAGTACCAGACCAAGACCGACCGCCTCATCCCCGTCCTGCTCCTGGAGCGCACGGACGCCTGAGGCACCCTCGTCGTCCCGGCCGCCGGTTCAGTCGGCGGTCGGGGCGACGTTGTCGTCGTGGGCGACGTTGTCGGCCCGGGCGCCGCGCTCGACGCGGCGGAACCACAGCAGGCCGAGCACCGGCAGGACGAGCGGGACGAACCCGTAGCCCTGGCCGAAGTGCGACCAGACGGTCTTGTCCGGGAACGCCGACGGGTCGAGGTAGGACGCGAGCCCGACGAGCAGCACGCCGGCGAGCTCGACCGCGCACGCGACGATGCCGACGCGCACCCAGCGCCCGCCGCGGGCGAGGCACCACGTCGCGAGCAGGTACACGACCGCCGCGAGCGCCGACAGGACGTACGCCAGCGGGGCACGGTCGAAGTACTCCGAGATCTGGAGCACCGACCGGCCGGTGGCGGCGAGCGCCAGCACGCCGTAGACGACGACGAGCAGCACGCCGGGGCCGCCGAGGGCCCGGCGGTCGCGCGGGGTGGGGTCAGTCATAGGACATCCAGATCTGGGCGAGCCGGGCGGACATGACACCGACGGCGAACGCGCCGACCGCGATCGAGCCCATCGCCCAGCGGGACTTCTCCTTGATGGCGAGGAACGCCGTGCCCGGGGGGATCACCGGCAGGCTCACGAGGTAGGCGATGAACGTCGCCCGCTCGGCCGAGTCGGTGACGTGCCCGCTCCCGATCAGCCCGCCGACGAGCACGACGAGCAGCGCCAGCTCGAGCAGCCCCGCGATCCCGAGGAGCAGGTCGTCGATGAGGCGGTCCCGGACGGCGTAGACGACCGCGGCGCCGCAGAGGACCACCGAGAGGCCCACGACGACGTACGTCAGCGCTGCGATCACCGGCTCATGCTAGACGGGCCGCCGTCCACGACCGCGCGGGTGCCCGTGCCGGCGCCCGGGTCGGGGTGCGACACTGCGGACATGGCAACGGCGCAGCTCGGTGACGTGGAGATCGCCTACGAGGTCGACGGGCCCGACGACGGGGTGCCGATGCTCCTCGTCATGGGTCTCGGGACGCAGCTCGTGGGCTGGCCGCAGGACCTCGTCGACGGCCTCGTGGCGCGCGGCTTCCGGGTCGTGCGGCACGACAACCGCGACATCGGCCTGTCGAGCTTCACGCCGGGCCCTCCCCCGCCGCGCGCGGCGGTCGTCCGCAGCTTCCTGCGGCCGGGCTCGGGCGGCGCCGACTACCTGCTCGCCGACATGGCCGACGACGCGGCCGCCCTCCTCGACCACCTCGGCATCGCGGCCGCCCACGTCGTCGGCGCCTCGATGGGCGGGATGATCGCGCAGCAGCTGACCATCGACCACCCCGAGCGGGTTCTCAGCCTCACCTCGATCATGTCCAACACCGGCAGCCGCCGGCACGGGCGCGTCCACCCGCGGCTCCTGCCGACCATGGCGATGTCGTTCACGCAGCCGCGGCCGACGGACGAGGAGGAGGCGGTGCGCCTCGGCGTCGAGGGCTGGCGGGTCATCGCCGGGCCGCTCTTCGACGAGGAGGAGATGACGGCGCAGGTGCGAGCCGCGGTGCGGCGCAGCGTCAGCCCCATCGGCACGGTGCGCCAGCTGCTGGCCATCCTCGACAGCCCCGACCGCACCGAGCGCCTGCGCGAGGTCGACGTGCCGACGCTCGTCGTCCACGGCCTCGCCGACCGTCTCGTGCAGCCCAGCGGTGGCATCGCGACCGCGCAGGCCGTGCCCGGCTCGCGGCTGCTCATGTTCCCCGACATGGGGCACGACCTGCCGCGCTCGCGCCGGGTCGAGATCGTCGACGCGATCGCGCAGAACGCGGCCCGGGCGGCCGAGGTGCGCGCCGGCTCCTGAGCCCGGTTCGGAGCCGTCGGCCCGGTCAGCCGAGGGAGGCGCCGACGGCGTCGACGAGCAGCTGCACCTCGTCCTCCGTGACGACGAGCGGCGGAGCCAGCCGGATGGTCGAGCCGTGCGTGTCCTTGGCGAGGACGCCACGGGCCAGCAGCCGCTCGCACAGCTCGCGCCCGGAGGGGCCGCCCGGGGAGACGTCGAGACCGGCCCACAGGCCGCGCACGCGCAGCGCGTCGAGGCCCTGCCCGACGAACGGGCGCAGGCCGTCCTCCAGCACCGCACCCAGCCGGGCTGCGCGCGACTGGAACTCGCCCTCGGCGAGCATGAGGCACACCTCGTGCCCGATCGCGGCGGCCATCGGGTTGCCCCCGAAGGTCGAGCCGTGCGAGCCCGGGGTGACGACGTCGAGGACGGCGTGGTCGGCGGTGATCGCGGACACCGGGTAGAGGCCACCGCCGAGCGCCTTGCCGAGGACGTAGACGTCGGGGCGCACGTCCTCGTGCTCGCAGGCGAAGGTGCGACCGGTGCGCGCGAGCCCGGACTGGACCTCGCCGGCCACCATGAGGGCGCCGGCGGTGTCGCAGACCTCGCGGACGGCGCGGAGGTACCCCTCCGGCGGGATGACGACGCCGCCCTCGCCCTGGATCGGCTCGAGGAGGACCGCGACCGTCGTGTCGTCGACGGCCGCGCGCAGGGCGTCGACGTCGCCGTACCGCACCGTGCGGAACCCCGGTGTGTAGGGGCCGTACTCGTCGCGTGCGACCTTGTCGTCCGAGAAGCTGACGATGGTCGTCGTGCGGCCGTGGAAGTTGCCCTCCATGACGACGATGCTCGCGGTGTCCTCGGGGACGCCCTTGACCCGGTAGCCCCACTTGCGCGCGACCTTGATGGAGGTCTCGACGGCCTCGGCGCCGGTGTTCATCGGCAGGACGACCTCGTGACCGGTCAGCGCCGCGAGCTCCTGCGCGAACGGCCCGAGCCGGTCGTTGAGGAAGGCCCGGCTGGTCAGCGTGAGGCGGTCGAGCTGGGCGTGGGCGCGGGCCCGCAGCCGGGGATGGCCGTGGCCGAAGTTGAGCGCCGAGTAGCCGGCCAGGCAGTCGAGGTAGCGCCGCCCCTCCACGTCGGTCACCCAGGCCCCCTCCCCGTGGGCCAGCACGACGGGCAGCGGGTGGTAGTTGTGCGCGGCGTAGCGCTCGGTCATAGCGATGTGCGCGCCCGAGTCGAGTGGGGTGCGGTCTGACGTCATCGTCGAACCTCCTTCACCCCGACCCTAGCGACGCCGCCGGGTGGGGTCCGGGAGGCCCGCGCGGACGTCGGCCGGGTCACACCGTCCCGGGAGCCACGACGAGGTAGACCGAGGCGGCGAGCGCGACGACGACGGCGGCGAGCTTGTCCGCGGGCAGCGAGGTGCCGAAGTGCAACCGGTCGACGAGGAGGATGCCGACCTGGAGCAGGACGATCCAGCCCATCGTGACGACCGCCAGCTCGGCGTAGCGCAGCGACGAGGCGTAGACCCAGAAGAGGACGACGAACGCGAGGACGCCGCCGACGAGGGCGACGGCGCTGCCGTCCTCGGCCCAGTGCTTGGCGGCGACCGCCCCGAGCAGGTCGAGGCCGGCGAGCACGGCCATCGCGGCGAGCGCGACGACCGGCAGCGGCCACGAGTCGGGGACGGGGAGCAACGGGACGGAGCGGATCGTGGGCATGGCGGTCTCCGGGCGTGGTGGGCGACCCGGGGTCGGTCGCCCCTCGCCGGTCAGGAGGCGCGCGGCGGGCGCGCTGATACCTCGCTCGTCGGCCGTGCCGCGCTCAGGCGTCCCAGACCTCGGCGATCCGCGGGGCGATGCGGGCTCCGTGGGCGCGGGCCGCCTCGAACGTCTCGGCGCCCCGGGTCATGTCGAGCGGGTTGGCGCCCATCGCCCAGAGGTCGCGCGCGTCGGGCACGACGAGCGCGGTGCGGCTCTCGGCCTTGAGCGCGCGCAGCTGCATCCGCGGGAGGTCGCGCAGGTGCGGGCCGACCGGGTACGGCGAGAGGACGAGGATGCGCCGGTGCCCGCGGGCGAGGTCGACGTTGGCGATGGTGCGCAGGCCACCGTCGACGTAGCGCCGCCCGCCGACCTCGACGGCGGGGAACACGCCGGGCACGGCGCAGCTCGCGGCCACGGCTCGCTCCAGCGGCACTCCCCCACGCCCGTCGAAGACGACCGAGGTGCCGGTCTCGGCGTCGACCGCGGTGACGAGCAGCCGGCCCTCGGGCCAGTCCTTGCCGACGAGGCCCAGCCCGACGGTCCCGAGCCACTCCTCCTCGGTCGGGGTGGCCGCGTCGAGCGCTGCCCGCGCGACGACGGCGCGACCGCCGCGGCGGTCGGTGCTCAAGGAGGAGCGGACGTAGCGGCCGGCGTCCGCCGGCCCGAGACGCCCGTAGCTCGTCAGCGGTGCGCCCTCCCGGATGCGGTCGAAGGCGCTGTCCTCGTCGGTGCCGAGGCGCAGGTGCGCCGCGACGATCGACCCGGCCGAGGTGCCGACCATCGTGTCGGCGGTCCGGACGTCGACGCCGCCGTCGCGCAGGCCGAGGACGATGCCGGCCTCCCACGCGATGCCGGTGGCGCCGCCGCCGGCGAGGACGAGCGCGCGCTCGACGCCGTCGTCCGGCGGCGTCCACTCCTCGAAGCCGGCGGTCGTCGGATCGGCGACCCGGTGCGTGCCCTCGAGGGCGGGCCGGGTCGGGTCGTCCGCGACGGGGGCCGGGTCCGGCGCCGGCTCGCTCGCGTCCTCGTGGGTGCTCACGCGGTCCATTGTCGGTGGTCGTCCCCGGCCGGACCACCTCCGCCCGCCGTGAAGGTCGTCACCGGGCGAATCCCGGGCTCAGGCGACCTGCCCGGAGCGCAGCCTGCGCACCGCGTCGAGGGGCAGCCCGACGAGGTCGTCGCCGACCCGGACCTGGCAGCGCACCGCCCCGACGAGCTCGACCTCACCGACGAGCCCGGCCCAGGGGCCGGTCGAGACCTCGACCTCGTCGCCGACGCGTGGCGGCTCGGCGACCACCCGGGGCGCGAGCGAGGCCCGGCGCAGCTCGGCGAGCTCGGCCGCGTACCGCGGGGGCATCGAGGCCGGCCGGCCGCGGTAGGTCCACGTGAAGAGGTGGGCCGCGTCGAAGGTGCGCGAGCAGCGACCGCAGGACATCACCCGGGTCGGGGCGCGGTGGCGGCTCCGCTCGTGGCCCGCCGGGCACTTCCCGACCCAGTCGCCCGGGACACGCGGCGCGTCGGCGGGGACGCACCGCTCCCCCGAGCAGCCGATGCGCACGGCGGTCGCGCGCCACACCTCGTCGTGCCCGTGCTGCGGCCCGACGAGCGCGTGCGCGATCTCGTGGAGCAGCGTGTCTCGCACTTCCTCCTCGGAGTGCAGCCGGGTGAGGGGCGCACTGATGCCGATCTGCCGACGGGCGAAGCGGCACACCCCGGCCCGCGTCTTCGCGCGGTCGGCGACGACGGTCCAGCCGTCCAGGCCGTGCTCGCGGACGAGCCGCCGCCCCATCGCCAGTGCCTGCTGCAGGTCCATCGCCACCTCCTCGGTCGATCTCGTCGGGACGAGCCTAGGCAGCGCCACCGACAGCGTGGCCGCGCCACCCCGCGCGGACGTCGCTCCTGTGGACGACGCGTCCTCCCCGCGCGGCCTGTGGACGGTGACCGGATCGGTGCGTCGCTGCGGCCCCGGCCGCTCGCGCGCCTGCCTAGTCTCGTCACCGGCGCGCCGAGGGGTCAGCGTCCGAGGCGCAACGTCGCGCCGGGAGTAGTGGAAGGGGAACCCATGTCCGCCACCACCACCGAGAGCAGGCCCTCCGGGTCCGGCCTGCTGTCGCTGCTCGACCGGCACCACACGGTCGCGCCACGTGACTACAACCGCTGGCTCATCCCGCCGGCGGCGCTGGCCATCCACCTGTGCATCGGGCAGGTCTACGCGACGAGCGTCTACAAGGCGTCGATGGTCGCCCACTTCGACAGCTCGCTCACCGCGGTCGGGCTCGTCTTCTCGATCGCCATCGTCATGCTCGGGCTCTCGGCCGCGGTGCTCGGCACGTGGGTCGACCGGGTCGGGCCGCGCAAGGCGATGTTCGCCGCCGCCTGCGCCTGGGCGCTGGGCTTCCTCGTCGGGGCGATCGGGATGGCCACCTCGCAGCTCTGGCTGGTCTACCTCGGCTACGGCGTCATCGGCGGGATCGGGCTCGGCATCGGGTACATCTCGCCGGTGTCGACGCTCATCAAGTGGTTCCCGGACCGTCCGGGACTCGCGACGGGCATGGCGATCATGGGCTTCGGTGGCGGGGCCATGGTCGCGTCGCCCCTCTCCCGGCAGCTCATGTCCTTCTTCGACGCCGACTACGACCCGTCCGTCTCGGGCTCGCTCGCGAACGGCACGGCCCTCACCGGGCTGTTCGTCAGCCTGGCGGTCATCTACTTCCTCGTGATGATGATCGGTGTCACGAACGTCCGTGTGCCGGCGCCGGGGTGGACCCCGGAGGGCTTCGACCCGTCGACGCTGTCCAGCAAGAGCGACCTCATCACCGACCGCAGCGTGTCGGCGGCCAACGCCATCAAGACGCCGCAGTTCTGGCTGCTGTGGGTCGTCCTCTTCTGCAACGTGACCGCCGGCATCGGCATCCTCGAGCAGGCCGCGCCGATGATCCAGGACTTCTTCCGCGGCTCCGACGGCACCTCGTCGGTGGCGGTCGCGGCGGCCGGCGGGTTCGTCGGGCTGCTGTCGCTGTTCAACATGGCCGGGCGCTTCGTGTGGTCGTCGACGTCGGACAAGATCGGCCGCAAGCCGATCTACATGGTCTACCTCGGGGTGGGCATCGTTCTCTACCTCGTTCTCGCGCTGGTCGGTTCGACGGCGACGGCGATCTTCGTGCTCGTGGCGGCGATCATCATCAGCTTCTACGGCGGCGGCTTCGCGACGGTGCCGGCCTACCTGCGTGACCTCTTCGGCACCTTCCAGGTGGGCGCCATCCACGGGCGGCTGCTCACGGCGTGGTCGGCGGCCGGTGTCGCCGGTCCGCTCATCATCAACGGGTTCCTCGACGCGGCGGGCACGCCCGGCAAGCTGACGGCGGCCGACTACCGGCCCGCGCTGTTCACGATGGTCGGGGTGCTGGCGGTCGGGTTCGTCGCCAACCTGATGGTGCGCCCGGTGGCGTCGAAGTTCCACGAGCCGGAGGGCCGGACGGCCGCCGCGGCCGACGACTTCGCCGGCGACGAGGCCGAGGGCTCGACCGCGCGTGGCGGCTCGCTGCGGGTGTACCTGTCCTGGGGCGTCGTGCTCGTGCTGCTCGCCTACGGCGTGGTCCAGACCCTCATCACGGCGGCCAAGCTCTTCGCCTGACCTCCTCGCCCGCTCCTCCCCGCGATCTGCGGGGGTCCGCGTGCCACCGCACCCGGACCCCCGCAGATCGCCACGAGAAGAGGACGCACGGGAGCCGGTCCCGGCGGGCCACGCGCCCGTCGTCAGTCAGTCGGAGTAGAGGCGGGCCCTGGCCTCGCGCACGGTGAGGGTCACCGGGGTGCCCTGGAGGTCGACCGTGCCCGGGATGTCGATCCACCCGCTGCCCCCGACCCGGAACTGCCCCGAGTAGACGATGTCGGCACGCACCTGCTGCTCACCCGGCCGGGTGTAGGTCTGAACGACGGTGCCGTCGGGGTACGGGCCACCGAGGTCCTGCGTCGGGCCGACCGTCCGCTCCCCCAGGTGGTAGGTGACGGACTGCAGACGCGGCCTGATCTCCACCCGGTGGCCGAGCAGCGTCGCCGGGTCGGGGCGGTCGACCTCGTCGGGCCCGAACCCCGCCTCGGGGAACTGCACCTCGAAGAACGTCGGGAGGTTGACGAGGGTCACGTCGCCCTCCGGCTGGATGTTCACCGTCGGCTTCGTGAAATCGGTGTCGCGGAACGCCTGCCGGATCATCGCCATCGTCAACGCGTTGGCGTTCCCCGGCACCCGCTCCGGCCAGCACGTCAGCGCGACCTGCTGCCACTGCCCCGGAGGACCCGTCACCGGGGTCCCGTCCTGCTCCACGACCCGCCGGTAGACGACCACCGCCGGGCCCTCCCCGCCGCCGGAGGCGATGCGGCACATGCCCCAGGATTGCGGGCAGAGGTCACCTTCGTTGCCGCTGTCCGGTCCCCCACCACCGCACACGGACACCGCCCGGTAGTCGTGGAAGGGGCCCTTGGCGGCCGCGCTCTTGAAGTACGAGTCCTCGAGGTCGTCCATATTCGCACTGCTGAGCGTGACTCGACTGCCGACGTCACTTGCGCTTCCGCTGATCGAGTCGTCCGTGGGAGCCGCCAAGGGAAGTAGCAGCGTGGCTGCAGCGACGACCATTCCGACGGCGATGGTCACGAGGTCTTCTCCAGTTCGAGGAGCCACCAACGATCTGACTTCCAGCGAAGCGTGACGTAGTAATCCAGTTCCTTGCGCTCATCAATCCTGACCACGTCCCCACCCTCGTCCACGATCGCGACGCGGTTCTGGACGAGGCGAACCTGCGTGAACTGCTGGCCCGCGGGCGCTCCTCCGAAGACGTCGACGCTTTGCAGGCGCGCGGGGTCAGACTTGTAGCGCTGCTTGTCAGCAGCGAGACGGGTGGCGGTTGTCTCCGTCTTTTTGCAGAACTGGCACTGGGGGTCGCTGAGGGACTTGATGAGGCCCGGCTGGGGTTTGGTCCAGGCGACGTTGAACTGGTCGAAGAAGTACTCGACGTACGCCTCGGCGCCGGCGGGGGTCTGCTCCCGCGCGGCGGCCGGGATCTCGGGGCCGCTCGCGCTGGGTGACGGGCTCGGGCTCGCCGACGGGGACGAGCTCGGGCTGACCGACGACACGCTCGGCGTGGGGGTCGGGGACGGGTCGTCGTCGCCTGACGTCTCGCACCCCGCGAGCAGCACCGACCCCAGCGCGACGCCCGCGACGACCCAGCGCGTTCCCCTCGTCATGCCTGCCTCTCCGGCGCCCCCGCGGCGACCTGACCACAAGGTACCGAGCATCGACGCAGAGGGCACCCCGTCATCCACAGGCCCCCTTCACCCGCGCTCAGCGCGAGCGCGCCACGATCCCCTCCGCGCGCGCCGCGACCCAGCCGAGCAACGGCACGAGGTGCCCGGCGAGCTCCTCACCCATCGGCGTCAGGCTGTACTCGACCCGCGGCGGGATGACCGGGAACGCCTCGCGGTGCACGAACCCGTCGGTCTCGAGCGTCCGCAGCGTCTGCGCGAGCATCTTCTCGCTCACGCCGTCGGCCCGGCGGCGCAGCTCGCTCCAGCGCAGCGGACCCTCGGTGAGCGAGACGAGGACGAGCAGCCCCCACTTGCTCGTCACGTGGTCGAGGACCGTCCGACTGGGGCATCCGGCGGCGATGACGCCGTCCGGGTAGATCGCCCGCAGGTCGCTGACCTCGTTGCTCACCGTCACGCCAGTACCTTACTCGAAAGTGCGTACTGTCCCTCGGGAAGCGACCGCAGCACGCCCCGGTTGCACCCACCGACCCCGCAGCACCCAGAGAGGACCACCCCATGACCATCGTCGTCACCGGCGCCACCGGGCAGCTCGGCCGCCTCGTCGTCGAGTCGCTGCTGAGCCGCGGCGCCTCCCCCGCCGACGTCCTCGCCACCGGTCGCGACGCCGACCGCCTCCGCGCCCTCGCCGACCTCGGTGTCCGCACGGCCGTCGTCGACTACGCGGACCCGGCGTCCCTCCGCGACGCCTTCGACGGCGCCGACCGCGTCCTCTTCGTCTCCGGCAGCGAGGTCGGCCAGCGCATTCCCCAGCACACCAACGTCGTCGAGGCGCTGCGCTCCGCGGATGTCGGGCTCGTCGCCTACACGAGCATCGCCGGCGCCGACTCCTCGACGATGCAGCTGGCCGCCGAGCACCAGGCGACCGAGCAGATGCTCCGTGACGCCGCCCTCCCCCTCGTCCTCCTGCGCAACAGCTGGTACCTCGAGAACTACACACCGCAGGTGCCGACCTACCTCGAGCACGGCGCGGTCGTCGGGGCCGCCGGCGACGGCAGGGTCAGCGCCGCCACCCGCGCGGACTACGCGGACGCCGCCGCGGCCGTGCTCCTCGACCCCGATGCCACCCCCGGCACCGCCTACGAGCTCGGCGGTGAGGGCTTCACCCTGGCCGAGCTCGCCGCGGCCGTCTCCGAGGCGTCCGGGCGCGAGGTCGTCTACCGCGACGTCACCGAGGACGAGCTCGCCGGCATCCTCGTCGGCGCCGGCCTCCCCGACCCCGTCGCACGCGTCTTCGCCGACTCCGACCGCGGCATCGCCCGCGGCGAGCTCGAGGTGACGAGCGGCGACCTGGAGCGGCTCATCGGCCGCGCACCCACCTCGATGCGGCAGGCCGTCGCCGACGCTGTGGCGGCGCAGTCGTGACCCGCCTCGTCGGCGTCACGGGCTCGACCGGCGCGGTCGGTGGGCTCGTCGCGCGTGACCTCGCCGCCCGCGGGATCGCCCAGCGACTGGTCGTCCGGGATGCCTCTCGCGCACCGCAGCTCGACCGCGCTGAGGTGGCCACGGCCTCCTACCGGGACGGCGGCTCGATGCGCGCCGCGCTCGACGGCGTCGACGTCCTGCTGCTCGTCTCGGCGTCCGAGTCCGCGGACCGGATGACCGAGCACGCGACCGCCGTCCGGGCCGCCGCCGAGGCCGGCGTCCGTCACGTCGTCTACACCTCGTTCCTCGGGGCAGCGGCCGACTGCACCTTCACCCTCGGCCGCGACCACTGGGCGACCGAGGGGCTGGTCCGCGACAGCGGGATGGCCTTCACGTTCCTGCGCGACAGCCTCTACCTCGACTTCCTGCCGCTCATGGCCGGCGAGGACGGCGTCATCCGCGGACCCGCGGGTGACGGCCGGCTCGGTGCAGTCGCGCGCGAGGACGTCGCCCGGGTCGCGACCGCCGCGCTGCTCGACCCCGAGGCGCACGCGGGCCGCACCTACGACCTGACCGGCCCGGAGTCGTTGTCCTTCAACGAGATCGCGGCGACCATCAGCGAGGTGACAGAGCGGGAGGTCACCTTCCACGACGAGGCGGTCGAGGAGGCCTACGCGAGCCGCGCCCCCTACGAGGCGCCCGACTGGCAGCTCGACGCCTGGGTGTCGACGTACACCGCCGTCCGCGCCGGCGAGCTCGACTTGGTCACCGACGACGTCCGCCTCGTCACCGGAAGGGCGCCGGTCTCGCTGCGAGAGCTCCTCTCCCGCAGGTGAACCGGCGCCCCATCCGATGGATCCGCCTGCGTCTCAGGCGACCCGGGCCTGAGGCGCGTTCTTCTCGGTCATCGCCGGGTCGCGCACGACGGAGTCGCCGAGCGCGTCGTCGATGGCCTGCATCGCCGACGGCTCGAGGGTGACGCCCGCGGCCTTGACGTTGCTCTCGACCTGCTCGGGCCGTGACGCACCGACGAGCGCGGCGGAGACGTTGTCGTTCTGCAGCACCCACGCGATGGCCAGCTGCGCCATCGTCAGGCCGGCCTCGTCGGCGATCGGCTGGAGCTTTTGCACGCGGGTCAGCAGCTCGTCGTCCATGAAGCGCTTGATCATGTCGGCGCCGCCCTTGTCGTCGGTCGCGCGCGACCCGGCGGGCGGGGCCTCGCCCGGCTTGTACTTGCCGGTGAGCACGCCCTGCGCGATCGGGCTCCAGACGATCTGACCGATGCCGAGCTCCTCGCAGGCAGGGACGACCTCGGGCTCGATGACGCGCCACAGCATCGAGTACTGCGGCTGGCTCGAGATGAGCTGGATGCCGAGGTCCTTGGCGAGGGCGTGACCCGCGCGGATCTGGTCGGCGGTCCACTCCGAGACGCCGATGTAGAGCGCCTTGCCCTGCCGGACGACGTCGGCGAACGCCTGCATCGTCTCCTCGAGCGGCGTCTCGGTGTCGTAGCGGTGCGCCTGGTAGAGGTCGACGTAGTCGGTCTGCAGCCGCTGGAGCGAGCCGTGGATCGACTCCATGATGTGCTTGCGCGAGAGGCCGGTGTCGTTCTTGCCGCCGGGGCCGGTGGGCCAGTAGACCTTGGTGAAGATCTCGAGGCTCTCGCGCCGCTCGCCCTTGAGGGCCTCACCGAGCACGCTCTCCGCCTTCGTGTTGGCGTAGACGTCGGCGGTGTCGAAGGTGCTGATGCCGTGGTCGAGAGCGGCGCGCACGCACGCGGTGGCCGCCTCGTTCTCGACCTGCGAGCCGTGGGTCAGCCAGTTGCCGTAGGTGATCTCGGAGATCTTGAGACCGCTGTTGCCGAGGTATCTGAAGTCCATCCACCCACAGTAGGAGGGGTCCGCCCGCGCGAGGCTCGACAGGTGCGGGCGGACCCCCTACTTCGACGGCGGCGGCGTCGGAGTCGCGACGGGCGAGGACACGACGGTCCGGGCCGGGGCCGGCGCCTGGGCGTCCGCGTCGGCGCCGCCGGCCCCGAGGTAGAAGCCGACGAGCCCGGTCGCGACGGCGAGGACGACACCGACGCCGGTCAGCAGACGAGGCCGGGTCCCGTAGAGACCGGCCGGCCCCGGGACGGCGACGCCGTAGTCGTTCTCCCAGAACTGCCAGCCCTTCGGCGCCGCGGGCCACTCGGGCTCGGGGCGCCATCCGGGGTCGGGCAGCCAGCCCTCGGGCATGGGCGGCCAGGTGGGAGGCGTGACGAAGCGCATGTCAGGCGGAGGCGCGGCGCTCGGTGCAGCACATCGCTGCGAGGCGCTCGGCCAGCCCGGGCACGACGTCGAGCGCGACGGGCTCCATCGCCTTGTCGGCCCCGGCGGCGCCGAGCACCGTGCCACGACCGATGCGCCCGAGCAGCGAGACGGCGTCGAGCCCGAAGTCGGCCCGGTGCAGGTCCTCGCGGGCGATCTCGGCGACGGCGAGCAGGCACACGTCGTCGTAGGGGCCGGACGCGGTCGAGCGCAGCACGTGCACACGGACGGACCCGGCGCCGGGCGAGGCGGCGAGCGCGCGACGCGCGGTCGCGACGAGCAGTCCGGCGACGTGCTGGCGGTAGATCTCGGCGCGGTGGGCGGCCGAGGCCCGCCGGATGGTCAGCGCGCGGTCGGCGGCCATCCGCACCTCCTCCGCCGGGAGCACGTGCTCACCGGGTGCGAGGACGGCGACCTCGAGGACGGACCCGTCGGCACCGAGGGCCTTCGCCCGGGTGCCCGGCTCGCGGTCGAAGACACCGTTGACGTGCTCGGTGACGGTCGCGGGGTCGTTGGCGCACAGGGCCTTCCACCACGCGTCCAGGCGGCGCTCCTCGGCCCGCACCCGCTCCTCGGCCGCGCGGCGCGCGACGTCGATGTCGGAGTGGGCCCGGCGGCGGGCGACCTGGGCGGCCTGCCGGCGCTTGGACAGGTCGAACCACGGCACACCTCGGACCGCGGCCTCCGCGTGGCGGGCGACGATCGTCGACTCGTCGACCCGGTCGGGGCGCGGCGCGCAGGGGCGCTGGGCAGGCGCGAACCACGAGCGGTGGACGGACGTGAGGGCGTCCTCGGCGTCGAGGATGGACTCGGCGAGGGCCGAGGTCGCGGCGGATGCGTGGGTGAGGGTGAGCCGACCGGCCCCGGGGTCCTGGGGCAGCTGGTGGCGGGCCACGGATCCCGTCGTCGAAGGCGTCGGGACGGCCGCCGCGGGCTCGCCCGCCGGGACGGTCGCACCTGCCGACGAGCGCTGCGCGAACGTCTCGCGGAACGCCGGGCTCGACACCCGGACGCGGGCTCCGTCCACCGTGACGACTGACGTGCTCACCTGAATCTCCTTCGCGGGGTTCCGTCCCTCTGCTGGTGGAAAATTACTGACCCAGAGCGGATCTCGACCGCCACTTGACCAACCCTTTAACAACCCGTGGCGCTCCCGTGACCGACACCGTTGTCACCCTCCACCGAACGGTCGAGGCCCTCCGTCCGACCGTCCGATGGACCCCGACCGACGGTCCGTGCTGGGCTGGGTCCTCCGGATTCCGCACCCGTGGAACGTGCTCTGCCCACTCCGGGGCAGGAGCAGGATGGAGGGGTGCCCGCGCTGCCGTCGATGGTCCCGGAGAACCTCCGGTCGCTGCGGCACTACCCGCGGGGTCACCTCGCCGGCGACGTCCTCGCCGGCCTCCTCGTCGCCGCGCTGGCCGTCCCGCAGTCGCTGGGGTACGCGGCCGTCGCCGGTGTCCCCCTCGTGGTCGGCCTCTGGACGCTGCCGCCGGCACTCCTCGCGTACGCCGTGTTCGGCTCGTCCAAGGTGCTGTTCGTCGGGCCGGTGTCGACCGTGTCGGTGCTGTCCGGCTCCATCGTCCGGGTGCTCTCGGGCGGCGACCCCGCGGCCGCGGTCGGGCTGACGTCGGGGCTCGCGGTGGTCGCGGGGCTCGTGCTCGTCGTCGCCGGCCTCCTGCGGCTGGGGTGGGTCGCGCAGTTCCTCAGCGAGCCCATCGTCACGGGCTTCGTCGCGGGGCTGGTCGTCCTCATCGTCGTCGGGGAGGTGCCGGCCCTCGCCGGTCTACCGGCTCCCGTCGGCGCGCTCGGTGACCGTCTCGTGGCGCTCCTGCGCGGAATCGGTGGCTTCGACGGTCCGACGCTGGCGACCGGGGCGGTCGCCCTGCTCGTGCTCTTCGCGGGCCAGCGCCTCGCGCCACGGGTTCCGTGGTCGCTGGTCGTCCTCGTCGGCGGCGTCCTCCTGTCGCGCGGGGCGGGCCTGGCGGGTCACGGCGTCGGCACCGTCGGGGCGGTCCCCAGCGGCCTCCCCGTCCCCCGGCTGCCGGACGTGGACCCGCACCTCCTCTCCGGCCTCGTCACGGGGGGCGTGGCGATCGCCGCCGTGGCCGTCGCCGAGGGTCTCGCCGCGGTGCGACTCTTCTCGGCCGACGACGTCGACGCGCGCACCGACGACCGCGAGCTCGTCGCCCACGGCGCGGCCAACCTCGCCTCCGGCGCCTTCGGCGGGATGGGCGTCGGCGGCTCGCTCTCGAAGACCGCGGCCAACGCGAGCGCCGGTGCGTGGACGCAGCTGAGCGGGATCACCGCGGCCGTCGCGACCCTCGTCTTCCTCGTCGCCGCGACCGGGCTGCTGGCCGACCTCCCGCGCACGGTCCTGTCGGCGGTCGTCATCCACGCCGTGTGGGGGCTGGTCCACCCGAGCGCGTTCGCCCGCTACCGGCGGTTGCGGCGCAACGACTTCGTCGCCGCCGTCGTGGCCCTCGTGGGGGTCCTCGTCCTCGGGCCGCTCAACGGGCTGCTCGTCGCGGTCGCCCAGTCCATCCTCGGGCTGGTCTACCGCTCGGTGCAGGTGCGGGTCGACGAGATGGGCCGCGTCGAGGACGAGAAGGCGGCGTGGGGGTCGCTGCGCTCGGACCCCACCCGGCGGACCTACCGCGGCGTCGTCGTCGTCCGGCCGGACGGGCCGCTGTTCTGGGCCAACGCCTCGACGGTCCTGGCCCAGGTCGAGCGGATGGCCCTCGACCGGCGCGCCCGGGACGGCGGCGCCACGCTCGTCCTCGACCTCGAGGCGACCAACCAGATGGACGCCACGACGTGCGACCGGCTCGGGCACCTCGTCCGGTCGCTGCGCCGCAAGGACGTCGACGTGCACCTGGTGCGAGTGCTGTCCGACGTGCGCGGGGTGCTCGAGCGCTCCGGCCTGGTCGGCGAGCTCGGGCCGCACCACCTGTGGCACTCCATCGCCGCCGGCGTCAGGGCCGCCCACGGCACTTCCGGCGGGTGAGCCCCATCACATTGCCCTAGCCGAAAACCGTTGTGCGACGACGGCTCCCGCCGTTCGTGGGGGCAGCCACGGACGGGTGGCCTATGCACCGATCATCCGAACGGCCATTGGATCCGAGTTCGACCGTGGTCGCTTGGGCGGACGACTAATTTGACTTTCAGATCGCGCTCCCTGCACTCAAGGTGCCTCGCGCGATGCCCGCCCTCGACGTGCTGGGGAGCCGTAGGCCGGGTGGCACCAGAAAAGAAGACGATTCGCCATGGGTACTTCCATGTCCCCGAGCCGCCGCCGCGCGGCCCAGTCCTTCGGCGCACTGCTGGCCGTTGCCTCGCTCGGCCTCGCCACGGCGGGAGTCGCAACCGCCCGCCCGGTGACCGATCAGCTCTCCCCGGGCAACACCAACGCCAGGGCTGTCCGCCCGCTCGGCGCGGTCGCGCCCCAGGTCCCGACCAGGCCGACCCCAACCCCTACCCCCACCGCGACCAAGCCCGCCCCCACGCCCACCACCCCGGCGCCGACCACCCCGACCTTCTTCTTCGGTGCGGCGGGCGACGTCGACACCCTGACGTCCATCGCGGGCGAGACCGTCGGCCGGCACGCCTACGGCAACTTCCAGGGCGCGGTCCCCCAGGGTCGGATGATCACGGCCAACGCTTCCGGCGTCCCGTGGACCAGCGTCTCGAGCGCCGTCCCCGGAACCCCGATGTACAACAACATCGTGCGGTGGGCGCAGACCATCAAGGCGCGCCCCGGCAAGATCCTGTTCTCCTTCGGCCACGAGCCCGAGGTCGTCAAGAAGGCCGGCCTCGGCACCCCCGAGGAGTACCGCGCCGCCTACCAGCGCGTCTGGACGATCTTCCGCCAGCAGGGCGTCACCAACGTCAGCTGGGTGTACCAGACGACCGCGTGGGCCTACCGGGTCAACCAGACCGCGCTCGGGTCGGCGACCACCTGGTACCCGGGTGACGCCTACGTCGACGTCGTCGGCGGCGACGCGTACAACTGGAACACCTGCGGCCTGCCCGGCCAGAACAAGAGCGTGCCGCTGAGCACGATCGCCGGCGGGATCCTCACGTTCGCCAAGGCGCACAACAAGAAGGCGTCGCTGCCCGAGTTCGCCGCCACCTCGGCGCCCGACCGCGCGCAGTGGCTCAGCGACGGGTACAAGTGGCTCAAGGCCAACAACGCCTACTTCGTGGCTGCGTACTACTTCAACCGCCCGCCGACGAACCCGGACAACATGGACTGCGTCTGGTGGCTGAACACCCCGTCCGAGTACGCCACGTACAAGGCGATCATCCAGGACTCCTGGACCGTCAGCTAGGTCCAACCCGGTCCGTCCGGCCCAGCCCACGGAGACCCCTCTGGTGTCTCCGTGGGCTGGGCCGCGTTCGGGGACAGTCGTTCTCGCACGGACGGACCTCGATTCACTTGGTGTGACCGAGGCGACATCCGAATGTCTTTTTTAACTACTACGCGTAGTAGTAGTTTCAGTTCTGCAAGACCACCCGGCACCACAGACCACGGGCCCCGACCCCGGGCCCACCCGAAGGGACGCGAAGACCATGCGCAAGGCATTCGACAAGCTCATCTCCTGGACCGGCATCATCGTCGCCACGGTCCTCCTCGTCGCCGCGGGCCTGCTCACGTGGGCCTCGACCTTCGCCACCAGCACCGTCCACGACCAGCTGGCCGCCCAGCAGATCACGATGCCCGTGGCCGCCGCCCTCACGACGCCGCAGATGAAGGCCGAGCTCACGCAGTACGCCGGCCAGGAGCTGACCACCGGCGCGCAGGCCAAGGCGTACGCCGACTACTACATCCAGGCCCACATGGACGAGGCCTCGGAGGGCAAGACGTACTCGCAGGTCTCCGGTGAGTACATGGCCGCCCTCAAGACCGCCCCGACCGCGCAGGCCACGCAGGACCTCGGCCAGCTGCGCCAGACCCTCTTCATGGGGACGACCCTCCGCGGGATGCTCCTCAACGCCTACGCCTTCGCCACCATCGGTGCGATCGCGATGTGGGCGGCCATCGCCGCCTTCGCCGGCTCCCTGGTGATGTTCGTCCTCGGCGGCCTCGGCCTCCGGCACGCACACAAGGTGAACCTCGTCGAGGCCCCCGCCATCGAGAAGATCCACTCCCACGCCTGAGATTGCAAACCCCTGCCACGCGATCTCGACAACGAGGCCCCGGTCGGACCACCCGACCGGGGCCTCACCCTGTGTGGGGTCGGGTTCGCTTCCACCGCAGGGGGGCTGGGTTCGCCACACCCCCTTGTCGGTGGTCGTCTCTACGATGGGAGGCAGCAGGAAGGAGAGCGCCATGGGGGTCGCTGCAGGGGTCGCAAGTCGATCCGCCGCGGCCTCGGTCACGGCCTTCCGGACGTCCCTCGCCGACGTGCCGGTCGAAGACCTCGACGACCGCGAGCGCATCGACCTGCTGACCGAGCTCGAGCGGCTCAAGGGCGCCGTCGCGGCGGCCCAGGCCCGGGCCACCGATGCCTTCCGTCGCTCGCACGAGAAGGCCGCTCCCCAGGACGCCGCGCGCTCGGTCGGGTCGCAGGTCGCCCTCGCTCGCCGCGAGTCCCCCACTCTCGGTGACCGATTTGTCGGGATGGCCCGCGCGCTCGTCCACGAGATGCCGGCGACGATGGCCGCCCTGACCGATGGCGACATCGGCGAGCGTCACGCCGTCGAGGTCGTCCGCGAGACGGCCACGCTCACCCGCGAGGACCGCACCGAGGTCGACCGCCGCCTCGCCGGCGTCCTCCCCCGGCTCGGGCCACGGGCCGCCGGCCGGGCCGCGCGACGGGTCGCGGCCGAGCTCGACGCCGCCTCCGTCGTCCGCCGGATGGAGGCAGCGGCCGCATCCCGACGCGTCTCGGTGCGCCCCGCGCCGGACGGGATGGCGTGGCTGACCGTGCTCGCCCCGCTGCGCGACGCCGTCGGCGCCTACGCCGCGGTGCGCGCCCGCGCGCAACTCGTGGTCGGTGGCGGGTGCGACGACGAGGCACCGGACGGACGCGGCCTCGGCGCGGTGATGGCCGACACCGCCACGCGGCTGCTCGCCGGTCTCGCGGTCGGGCAGGTGCAGCCGGTCGAGGTCCATCTCGTCATGACCGACCGCGCCCTCCTCGGGACGGGCGACCCCGCCGCCTCCGTCGACACGCCGGCCCGCATCCCGGGGCACGGCTCGGTCCCCGCACCCGTCGCGCGCCGGTGGGTCCGCGATGCCGGTGACGCCTCCGTGTGGCTGCGACGCCTGTACACGAGCCCCGACGGCCGGGACCTCGTCGCGATGGATGCGCGCCGCCGGCTGTTCACCGGCCTCTTGCGCCGGATGGTCGTCCTGCGCGATGACGTCTGCGCCACCCCGTGGTGCGACTCCCCCGTCGTCCACGCCGACCACGTCCACCCCGCGCGCAACGGTGGGCCGACGAGCCTCGCCAACGCCGCAGGCCTCTGCGCCCGGTGCAACCTCGTCAAGGAGGCGCCCGGGTGGCAGGTGGTCGTCGTCCGCGGGTCGCCCCACGAGCTCGAGGTGCGCACGCCGACCGGGCACCTCCACCGCTCCCTGTCACCGCCCCTCCTCGGGTGGGGCTCGAACCCGCCACCCGACGACGAGTCCGTCCTCGAGCGCCACCTCGCCGCCCTCCTCGACGCCGCCTGACCTCCACGCCCCGCCGCTCGGCCGTTCGGTCACCCCTCTCCCCGGATGCCCGGCGCCCGCGACGGCTTGCTCCTAGCCTGTCCGGGTGCCGACCGGGGGTGACGACGAGCTGGCGCGCCTGGCGCGCGAGGTCCCGGCCGTGGCCGAGCTCCTCGACGAGCACGCCGCGGCCGGCACCACCGTGCCCGTCATCGAGATCCCCAGCAGCGCCGACCGGCAGCGCGGCCCGCGCACCCCGCTCCTCGTCGGCCTGCTGCTCGTCGCCCTGCTCGCGCTCAAGCTCGGCTGGCCCCAGCTCGTCACCTTCGCCGACTACCTCGTCAACGGCGACCCCACCTTCCGGGTCGGTGTCGGCGTCTCGCCCGTGCCCACGCCGGCGGACGGCCGCAAGCGCGCCGCCGTGCCGCTGCCGGACCCACCGGACCACGACTCCTACGCGTTCATGGAGGAGGTCGACACCGGCGTCCCGGTGACGTTCGACCCGTGCTCGGCGATCCACTACGTCGTGCACGACCCGCACGACGTCGGAGAGGCCGGCCGCGACGCCATCACCCGCGCCGTGGCCGAGGTGTCCGAGGCGACCGGGCTGGCCTTCGTCTTCGACGGCTACACCGACGAGAAGCCCTCACCCACCCGGAGCCTGCGGATGCCCCAGTACGAGCGGCAGTGGGCGCCGGTGCTCATCGCGTGGAGCGACTCGACGGAGACCCCGCGGCTGGGGAAGGACGCCATCGGGCTGGGAGGCCCGCGGGCGTCGGACCGCCCGGGCACGCGACGCACCTGGGTGACGGGTGGCATCCAGCTGGACACCCCGGCCCTCGCGCCGTGGCTGCACCGGGTCGGCGGGGCCGACTACGTCAACAGCGTCCTCGTGCACGAGCTCGGGCACGTGCTCGGCGCCACGCACCCCGTCGCCGACGACCAGCTGATGAGCGCGAGCAACGGGCCGGGCACCCTCCAGGACGGCGACCGCTACGCCTTCGCGAAGCTCGGCAGCGGTCCCTGCCTGCGGTGAGCGCCCGCCTCCGAGCCGGGGTGGCTACCGTGTGGGCGTGCACCGGATGATGCCCGCCCGCCAGCGGCCCACCCTCGAGCAGGTCGCCGCCCGCGCCGGCGTCTCGCGGGCCACGGTGTCGCGGGTGGTCAACGGCTCCCCGACGGTCGAGGAGGCGATGGCCGAGCGCGTCCGCGCCGCCGTCGACGAGCTCGGCTACGTCCCCAACCCCGCTGCGCGAGCACTGATGACGCGCCGCGCCGACGCCGTCACGCTCGTCGCGGCCGAGGCGACGAGCCGCGTCTTCGGGGACCCGTTCTTCGCCGCCGTCGCGCGCGGCGCGAGCCAGGAGCTGGCGCGCTCCGGGCTGCACATGGTGCTCTCGATGGTGCAGACCGACGAGGACCTCGACCGGCTCGCCGGCTTCCTGCGCGGCGGGCACGTCGACGGTGCGCTCGTCATCTCCGAGCACGGCGACCACGACGTCGTCGGGCTCGTCGAGGGCTGTGGCATCACGGTCGTCGCCGGCGGCCGGCCGGTGGCCGAGCACCCCGGCGTCGGGCACGTCGACCACGACAACGTCGAAGGCGGACGGCTGGCCGCGCGTCACCTGCTGGGGAGCGGCCGGCGGTGCATCGCGACCGTCGCCGGTCCGCAGGACATGACGGCCGGGACGGACCGGCTCGCCGGGTTCCGCGAGGCACTGGGCGAGGCGTTCGACGAGGAGCTCGTCGAGATCGGCGACTTCACGACCACGGGCGGGGCGCTGGCGACATCCGTTCTGCTGCAGCGCCGCCCGGACGTCGACGGCCTCTTCGTCGCCAACGACCTGATGGCCCTCGGCGCGCTGACGGCGCTACGGGATGCCGGGCGCTCCGTGCCGGGCGACGTGGGGGTCATCGGCTTCGACGACGCCGACGTCGCCGCGGTGGCCGCTCCCCCGCTGACGACCGTGCGCCAGCGCACCGAGACCCAGGGGCGCCTGATGGCGCAGCTGCTGCTCCAGCGCCTCGGCCGGCCGGTGCCCGACCCGCTGCCGGAGCTGGCAGCTGTCGAGGCATCCGGGTCGGTCGTGCTGGGCGTGGAACTGGTCGTCCGCGACAGCGCCTGAGCGGGAACCTGCTCGGCGCTGCCGCGGACGGGTCCGGGCTCAGGCGGTGCGGCTCACGGGTACTCGCTGACGTACGCCGGGGTGCCGGTGTTGCTGTCGTCGACCTGGCTACCGACGTCGTTGACGACGTGGCGGGTGGTGCCGGCGCCGAGGTTGACGGTCAGCAGGTGGTGCAGCCGCACGCCCGGGGTGGTCGGCACCTGGAAGCCGTGCTCGGTGACGATCGACGCGTTGTTGCGGTTGTAGACGTACGACCCGCCGCCCCAGAGCTCGTGGGTGCGGACCTTCGGGGAGACGACGTAGCCGGCGTAGCCGAGGGTGCCGTCGCGCTGGGTCCAGTCGGCCTGCGTGGGCGGGTCGTAGGGAAGCTCGTTCTGGTAGAGGACGGTCCGTCCCCGCTCGCCGTTCCAGATCGTGTTGTGCTGCTGGAAGTGCTCGACGAACAGGCCGGTCGCGGTGACGTCGTCGCCGTTGACGATCAGGCCGTTGGTGCCTGTGTTGACGGCCCAGCGCTCGTCGTCACCGAGGAAGCCGCCGCTGAAGTCCTCGACGCCGTGGTCGGCGCGCCACACCCAGGTGTGGTCGACGAGGACGTGGTCGGCGTCGATCTGCAGCGCGACCTTGACCTTGCCGATGTGTGGTCCGCCGACGCGGAAGTAGACGTCGCTGAGGGTCAGCGGGTCCTGGGCGCTCGAGCCGCGGCCGGAGCGGTCGCCGCCCTTGCCCTTGTCGTGGTCGTCGACGTGGAGGAGGTTGCGCGACAGCTTGGTTCCCGCGTCGATGGTGACGCCGGCGATGACGGTGCCGGCCCCGTCGGCGACCTCGAGCGGCGTCGCACCCTTCTGCGCGGTGAGGGTGGCGTGGCCCATCCCGAGGACGACCGTGCCGGGGCGCTTGACCTCGATGCTGCGGTCGACGTCGTAGATGCCGGGGGTGAGCAGCAGGTGCTGGCCCTTGGCGAGCGCCTTGTTGATGTCCTTGACCGACTCGCCGGGCTTCGCGACGTGGAAGGCGCTGAGCGGCAGCGTCTTTCCGGGCGTCAGGCCGTTGGCCCAGCTGCGGCCGCGGGTGTCGGTCTGCGCCGACGGCACGCGCACGGCCCAGCGGGTGCCGTCCATGAAGAGGTACGGCTTCTCGCGGCTGACCGGCGTCTTTTCGAGCGTCGTGTACGGCGGGTTCGGGAAGGCGCTGTCGTCGGGGGCGCCCTCGACGCCGGCGAAGACCTGGTTCCAGACGCCGTTGCTCCAGCTGCCCACCGTGCTGTTGCGGGTCAGCCACTGCTGCTGCGAGCCGTTGATGACCGTCTCGGCGGAGGTGTCGGCGATGAACCCGCCGCTGGCGTACTGCGGTCCGGCGGTGCAGTAGTCCATCAGGCTGAGGTTGCCGCCCTTGACGGCGACGCGGCGCATCGAGACGGCCTGGCTGACGGCCCAGAAGTTCGCCGACTGACGGCAGCCGTCCTGGCCGGTGCCGTTGACGTCGATCGTCAGGTTGCTGAGGGTGCGCCAGAAGTTGTTGAGCGCGATGCAGTTGCTCGTGCCGCCGTCGTCGAGGCAACGGTTGTAGACCTCGATCTTGCCGATGACGTGCACGTCGTCAGGGCTCGCGCCGAGGCCGGCGACCTCGGTGTTGTAGCCGACCTTGAGCTGCAGCGGCTCGGTGGCGGTGCCGTAGGTGCCGGGCTTGAAGAGGATGCTCCAGCGGCCGGTGCCCATCTCGTCGTCGGTCTGGGCGTTGCTGATCGTGTCGACGGCGGCCTTGATGTCGGCCGTGGCCATGCTCGGGTCGAGGACGAGCACCTTGCTGCCGAGGTCGAGGCTCGGGGCCGGCGGCTTCGGCTTGGCCGGCGCCGCGGAGGCGGGCGCCAGCTGGGCGGCCGTGCCGGTGAGGGCGAGGAGGCCGGTCACGACGCCGGCGACGGCGCGGCGGGTGGCTCGGGTGGTCCTCGCGGGCGGGGGTGAGGTCATGTCGCAGTCCGTTCGCGCCGGGGCTCGCTCGTCGGTGAGAGAGCGCTCTCTAAGGCGTACCCAACCACACCCCCGCTCCCCCGACAACCGCAGAGGGCGAGGGTTCGACGGGGGCCGGGCCCGACCCTGTGGAAAACCTCGCAGACCGAGCGGCCGACCGAGTCATAGTGGCCGGCGACGACGAGGGAAGGACCCCAGATGCCCGAGCCGGTGCCACTCGAACCCACCGATGCCGAGCTGCTCGACTCGGCCCTGCAGGCCCTCGCCGACGGCCCGTTACCGGCGGACGAGGTGGCGCGCCGCATGCGGCGCCGCTTCAATCTACGCGTCGTCGATGCTCGGCTCGTCGAGATGATCGGCGAGCGCACCCCGCTCTTGGTCGGCTGCCCCGACGGTTCGGTGATCCGGCTGATCGACCTGCTCGAGGGGTCCGTGTTCACGGTGCGCATGGCCGCGTGCGACGGGATGCGACGTGACTTGTGGGCATCACTCGCCCTGGCCCCGCTCATCGCGTGGATGGACCGCGAAGGACTCTTCCTGACCTCGGGCGAGCCCCTCTCCCGCGGGTCCTTCGGCCACGAGACGATCGTCGGGCCGACCGGGTGGCTGCCTGCGGTTGCGCCCGGGTCGCTCGTGTCGCTCACGGTCATCGGAGGCCGCGTCGAGGTCGCCGCCGTGGTCGACGGCGCCCAGGTGAGCGCCGCTGAGGAAGGCCGGGTGCGCCGGTCGCTGAGCCGGCACTACCGGACAGCCACCTGGTGGACGGAGGAGGACCTCGCCGAACGCCTCTACGACCTCACGACCGCTGTCGCCACCGCGCTCGTCGAGGACCCTGCGCTCCTGCGTCGTCCCACCCTGCCCCTCGACGAGCTGCTCTACGTCGCCGTGCGACAGTGCGAGCAGGACCACCACCTCCGGGACGTGTCGGCGTGGAGCGGAGGCGACAACGTCAGCTTCTCCATCTCGGGGATGCCCGAGGCCCTGCACGGCGAGATCACCCGGCGCGCTCGCCACTACGGGATGTCCGACGACCAGTACCTGATCCTCGCCATGGGCCACCTCTGCTGGCGCACTCCGTTCGCCGAGGACCTCGGCGGAGAGTTCGGCTGGGAACCTGCGCGTTGGCCCCGACCCGACGATCCGGACGGACCACCTCGGCTCCGGCCCGTCTGACTCCTGCCACTCAGCGCGACGTCGTCGGCACCGGCTCGTGCTGCGCACTGGCACGAGCGGCGACCGCCCGTGCCAGCGAGGTGCCCTGCTTCAGGCTGAGTCCCATCGCTTCGTACGACACCTGGACGCTCATGCTCCGTGTCGTGACGGCCGACTTCTGGCCGGGACCCACCCTCGTCCCGGCGACGGCCCAGACGCCCACCGTCCTGCCGACCTCTCCGACGGTGTCGACGACCTCTGCTCGGCCGGACTTGCGCGCCCGGACGAACATCGGATGCGATCGCTCCGTCGCGCCGGTGTGCTCGATCATCCGCATGACCATCACGTCGCGCCCTTCGGTCTTCATCGACCACTCACAGCCCATGCTGCGGGCTTTGGGCGTGAGACGCGGACCCCCGTCGAGTGGGAGATCCTTCAGGTCGACGTCGGAGCACGCGAGTCGGTCGACGGGCGTCGTCGCCGCTGACGGAGCGGTAGCGGCGAGGCGTGACGACACCGCAGAGACCACGGAGGCGAGTGCACCATTCGCGGCGGCCCACCAGACAAGACCGCACCTCACGAGGCCGAGGAAGGCTCTGCCCCGCTCGTGTGATCGGCGAGGAGCCCGCCTCGCCGGACGCCTGCTGACGGTGTGTGCTGCGGTCCTCCTCGGGGCCGGCCGTCTCTTAACAGAGTCGTGCGCTGCTGTACGCACACCGGACGGGTGGACGCGATGCGGGTCCCGCAGCTCACGCCCGATGGCCAAGAGGAGCGCGGGATCCGTCGTGGTCGAGGGGAACTCCGTGCGGAGCTGGACATCCAGGCGGGCGCGGTCGTCGATCACCATCTCCGGCCGTCGTCGGAGCCAGGACGCGAGGCGGTCGACGGGTACGACCCAGACACCGTGGACGACACGCGGCTCGCCGAACTCGGCGGCACGCGCCCCGGCGAGCGCGATGACAGCGGTGACGGTGACGCCGACGCGTCGGGCGACTTCGATGGCCATGGACCGGACGACGGCGAACTCCCGGTCCCGAGGTCGATGACGACGCGGGCCGTCGGCCGCGAAGGAGTGCTGGAAGACGCTGCCCTGCCACTCGCTCAGGTGGCCGGCCCAGTTCTTTGCGTCGACGAGGACCACGCCCGCGGCTCCCACCACGAGATGGTCGATGTTGGAGTCGGCGAGGCCCGGCATGAGCAACCTGTCATGCAGCACCAACCAGTCCGGCGGGAGCATCGAGAGCGCAGCAGCGACCCGCCGCTCACCCTCTGCCCCTGCGGCCCACGCACCGGCCGACGCCTTGCCGCGCGCACGCAGATCCGCAGCGCGTTGGTCCGCGCTCCACCCCTCGACGGCCACGCCGGTCTCCCCTCGACCGGGGAATCGTCGCAGCCAGAACCGTTGGCTCGCAGGTGTTCAGACGAACCGTTCATCCCTGTCGGCGCCCTCCGCTACATTGGTCACAGCTCCCGAGAGGCAGCGACAAGCCCTGGCTTGCTGTCCGGCAACCCCCACCGCGGGGGTGCCCCAGGTGACGAGCTGGTCATCCGATGACAACAGCGGATCTCCACGGTCAGGCCGAGGGGTCCGTGTGACCCCGAGGAGCCACCGTGCCCGTGTCCGGCAACCCCCACCACCCCGCCCAGCTGCCGACCGGCTGGACGGCTGACGCGCTCGACGCGCTGCCGACGGCCGATCTCGTCGAGCACCTCCGCTTCCTCGACCACGAGATGCGGCACCACCCGACGGCTCGCGGACGGTGGTGGCGCTCGAAGCATCTGGCGGAAGGGCGTCGAGCGCTGACCCGCCGGGGCCACTCCCCCGACTCCTGGCAGGCCGCTGGGGGCGGCCGATGAGCGGCTCGGTGCTGCGCGTCCTCGTCGACGACGTGCGCGTGTTCCGCGACGGCCGAGAGTCGCTCCTCGCCCGCACCTCGGCCGAGGCGCTGGCGTTGCTCCGGGCCTTGGACGGCCGGTTCGTCGACGAGCTCTGGCTCGGCCACGATCTGGTCGCCGACGGCACCGTCCAGCCGCTCGTCGACCACCTCGTGGCGCGGGCGGCCGCCGGCAAGCGGTCTCCGGTCGGACGCATCTACGTGCACAGCGTGAACGTCCTTGCGGGGCAACGCGTCAACGCTGAGCTGCTCGCCGCCTGCTACCCATCTCGACGCTTCTTCGTCGCCGGGATGTGGAGGCACCAGTGGACAGCATGACCCGGCACAACACCATCCCGCCGCGCGACGGGCTGAGGACCCTCATCGACGACCTCGACGTCGTCGTCATGACGCTCCCTCGCTTGGTGGAGCGGGGCTGCTCGCAGGACGCCGTCGCGGAGTCCTGGGAGGCCTACCGCCAGGTTCGCACTCTCCTCACAGTCATCGAGGCGTGGGACCGCCTCGAAGCGCCCGTGGACCCGGGCCGACGGGTCTGCCTCGCAGCACCGGCACCATGGAGACACCGACCGAGCTAGACCCAACGGCGGCTGAGACGTGGGCGGGGCCCCACGCTCTCTCCTCATCGAGCACCCATGTCTGCTTCAGGGCAAGGGGCTTCGGGTCTCAGTAGTCAGCACCCGGTCTCAGCCCTCTCGTGTTGTGATGATGTCGCGAAGCCAGAACCGGGTCTTTGCACCTGAGGGCTTCACCGATCAATTCGGCCCTGGTGTCGCGAGCCGATCGAGCATCGTCTCAGCCTCAACTTGGATCTGGCAGATGTCGCGCTGCAGATCCGATCGGAAGGCCTGGCTGTCGCGCATGGCTTGGTTGACCTCGTCGATCTCTCGGAGCGCCGCGCCGAACTCGGCTTCCAGCTCAGCGCGGACCTTGTTCAGCGTGGCTCTCGTGATGTCGTCGCACTGCGCAAGCACCCCACCGATGAGCGCGTTACGGCGCCGCATCTTCTCTTTCGCTGCTGCCTCCTCTTGCCGCTCCTCCGCAACGACCGCGTATACCTCCAAGGCCACCGGCAACACCACGCTTCCGGCCCTCGCGACTTTGCCGATGTTGTTGGCCCAACGCACGGCTTGGTACGGCTTGAACTTGATGCCGATCTGCTTGCCTACGTTGTAGACAATCTGGTGGCCGCTGCTGCCTGCCGCTTGCTTGACGCCGTCGCCCGCCCCCCACGCCTGTTGGAACTTCTTCAGGTGCTCCGCGGTCTTGGGAGCCCAGGCTGGGACACGTCGTTGCTTGGGTGCCCCCCTACGCAGCACGTCGGTGTCGATCGGTACATACTCTGCGTCGACGTCAGCGTGGACATCCAGCGCCTGCAGCTGGTGCGCATAAGGCGACGCCTCGATCTCCCGGATCTCGGAGGTGAAATCCGCGAGTTGGGAGTCCAGAACTGCGCGGACCCCCTGGATGAACCGATCGTTTGCGGAGTTCAACTCGTCGTTGAGAGTCGCGGAGGCGGTATCGAGCTTCGACCAGTCGGGGCTCGGCGAGTCCTCAATGGACTCCGCAGCATCCGCCAGGCGCTCGGCTGCCAGAATGCAGGCACTGCGGAATTCAACGCCTTGCCGCTCCAGGGCCGAGTCGAGCAGGCCTCGGCGGTTGGTGAGTGCGCCGCGCTGTCGTGCAAGCACGGTCAACGCGGCCTCCTCGTCCTCGTCGTCGGTAAGCACAGCGAGAGCCTCTCCAGCAACGAGGGCTACCTGCTGCAGGGGCACGCGAAAACGGGCAAGGTCGCCTCGTTCCTGCGCTATCCGGTTGATGGTGTCCTTGACCTCGGCAATCCTCGAGGCCTCTACGCGACGCACGGCCCGCGACGACTCATTCTCATGGAGTCCATCTAGGTAGGTCTTTGCGTCACACTCGACCCACGGCACCTGATCGGCGAAGGCACCCAGGGCCTCATGGACAGCGGCACTCCGTACGCCGTCGGCCGCGACAAGGCTCCGGCACTTGGTGATCACCACGAGTAGTTGCGGCGCCTTTCGTAGATCCTCGGTGACGTGCCGAAGGTGCCTCACCAAGCGGTCGTCGAACAGGTCGACCGTGACTGTGAACAGCACCAGATCGGCGGCACGCAAAGCCTCCTCAGCCAGCTCGTCATGCTCTTCCAGTCCAGCCTGCACGCCTGGCGTGTCGACTAGGTCCACGAGTCCGTTCCAGTCGAAGACGTTGACACTGTCGGTGGCAACGGCCGAGTCGATCACGACTTCAGCGGCCTCGTCCGTGAGCGCTTTGATCAAAGTCGACTTGCCACTGCTGTACTGGCCCGTGAGAACCATCCGGGGCCTTTCGTGCGTGGCGACGACGAGCATTCCCCGAAGCCTCGATGCCTCTCCCGCGGGCAACGTGCCAAGCAACTCATTCAGCCGCCCGGCAAGGTCGCGTGCTGCGGCCGGGGCAGCGTGGAACAGAAGGTCGGTCATGCGGAAGCGCTCCTATGCACTGTCGAGTGGATGATCTGTACCTGGGACCTCAGGTGGTCGGACAGTGTCGCTGACCACGCGGCAAGCACCTGCTGCGGCACCTGAGCACTGGTGGCAACCTCAGTGCGGTCGGCACGGCTGCGGTTCGACGTTGGGACCTCTTCGGTCAGGCCGAGCACGTAGGAGCTGGCGAACGCCCCGGGAAGCTGCGCTGTCGGTGCGCGACCGAACGCCAGGGCCTCGGGCGACGCAGGAGGGAACAGCCAAGCCTCCATCAGGGCGTCGTCCGTCACCTCGACCGCCATGCAGACGCCACCGAGCCGGGTCACCTTGGTCACGGATGCCGCCAAGCGGTTCCGTCCGTCGGCTTGCAGGAGGCAGGCCATCGTCTCGCGGTCCAGAGAGGCGATTGCGGCGCTGACCGCCTGTTGTTGTGAAGCGAGCACGTCCGCCACCCGCGATGCTGCGGTCTCGGCCTGTTCCCGCGGCCGGAAGGCCTCGGCGATCTCACCACTGATGCGTTCAACCGTCGTGACCACCTCGGTCAACATCTGGGCCTCGAAGGCGTCGAGCACCTCTCCGACCTTGGTTCTCAGGAGTTCCCGGTTCTCCTCGAGCAGCTTTGCCTTGCTCTTGAACATCGACTGGACCTTCTTGCGCAGGGGCGTGATGACCAGCGAGGCAACGGCGCCTACAGCTCCCCCCACCGGTCCCCCGATGGCGAAGCCAACGGCTGCAGCCGCGAGTGCGCCGCCGCCCCCAATCAGGATCCCGGCCGCCCTGCGCTTCCAGAGTTCTCTGAAGTCGCTGAGGCCGTTGACCTTCAGGTTCGTTCGGGCTGCGGTCGACCATTCGCGCTGCGCCGCGAGATTTGCATCGCTGATGGCTCGCGACAGCTCGGTGAGCCGCTCCTCCAATGCCACGTTGAGAGAGGAGATGAGTGATGCCTGTTCTTGTTCCCACTTCTCGGAGACCTGAGGGCCGAAGTCAGTGACCTTCTGATGCCAGGCCCTCTTCTCACCCACGAGGCGGACGACGTCGTCCTCCATCCTCTGCCGACAGGCCGCAACTAGGCGAGCGCTTCGCCGCTCCTGGTCCTCGCGCATGCCTCGACCGAGGTGGATGCTCACTCGGAGCTGTGTCTCGACGTCAGCAAGCCCCTCCGTCAAGGTGTGGGCCTGCGCACGCACTTCGTCTGCCTCGCGAAGCACACGTCGGGCTATGCGGCGATCCGCGCTCTCTCGCTCCAGCACTGCGAGCAGGTCCGCAACCCGGCTTGCGCACCTGAGGTCGCGGCCAAACTGCCCGTCGGACCTTGCCTGGCGGGCCGCTTCGGCGTGAAGCATGACCTCGGCCACGGGGCGGACACCCGCCGCGACGAGATGAGAACGGATCGTCGTGAAGTGCCCCTGATGCTGGTCGTAGACCGAGTCAGGGTCCTCCAGGAAGTCTTCGCGGTCCAACTCATCGGCGAGAGCCGCACGGCAGTTCAGGGCCACCACCACCGGCTTCCCGCGGAACGCCACCGCACGCAGTGCTTGTGCGGTCTCTTCTTGGAAGGAGTCGTTGCTCGCGACCCACAGCACCAGATCCGCGCCGGAGACCTCGGCCATGGCCAAGGCAACGTCCTCGGCGCCGTCCTTGGCGCCCACTCCCGGCGTGTCGACGATTTCGACCTCGCCAAGGTCGAGCGCTGGTGCAGCGAGGACGTCTCGCGAAGTCCGCTGAGCACCGACTCCGATCCGCTCCGCAGAGCCTCCGGTGAGTGCCGCAAGAAGAGTGCTCTTGCCTGCCATCGTTCGGCCCATTAGCACCACTCGCATCGGGCGCGAGCTTGGAGGAGCATCCGCGATCCGTGCCGAAGCAATGGGGCCCCCGAAAGCCTTCGCGGTAGGGTCCGCGAAGACGGCGTCATGCGACAACCGATGTGCCTCAATCAAGGCGGCGCGACAGGACGCCACCGCCTTGGTGTGCGCGGTCATCGGGTCGTCGGCCTCTGGTTCGGGTCCGAAGAACAGGCCCCTGGCCTCAGGCCACCAATCATGTCTGGACCGGCCGCTAGCAGGGCGCAAGTCGCCTTGATCAGCGCGGTGGCTCATGTCGGCACGGTTGGGGCGCCAGCGGGAGGATGAGTGGTGGCTCCGCGCGGGCGGCATCGAGCCCGAGTTCCGCGCGCGAGTTGACGCGTGCGGAACTTGGTCATAGGTTGCCATCTCCCTCGCGGATGTACGTCACGCTGAAGGACTTGACCTGTCGATACTGCTGCAGCTTCGCCGCCAGGTCGAAGGCGTCGTTGGCGACGTACTGGAAGATGTCGAGGCCCCGGCCAAGGTTGATGCGCCAGCCGGAGTTAGCGACGATGGAACGGTCGTGGATGGTGTCGTCGAACTTCACGTCGAGGGTGACGCCGGCGACCGCCGCGGCCTGCTTCACGCGTAGCAGGAACTCCATCTGCTTCTGGAGCTTCTCGGGGCCGTCGGTGTTCTCGCTGGTGATGAGGAAGACCTTCACCTCATCCGCCGGGTCCTTCACAGGCGCGAGGGCCTCGATCAGTTCCATGAGGTTTCGAGCCTGGTGGAACTGGCGGATGTAGGGGTCGACGACCGTGATCTCGGTGGCACCGCGCAGATAGGGCAGCAGCAAGGTCTCGTACGAGACACCGCGTTGGTTCTCCTGGAACTCGCGATGCCCCTCGAAGAGCGGCTCGCGCTTTGGCTCGGTCTCCACAGCGGGCGCGGCCTCTGCGATGGCGCCGGGTGTCGTGCTGGTGGCTGACTCGTCGGTGTCAGCGCCGACACCGGAGCGGTGGTGGTAGTACGTCGGGTACTCGTCCTCCTCAAGCGTCGTGACACCGCGCCAGTCGCCGGCCCTGTCGGAGTATCCGAACTTGACCTCCGCCATCGTGGAGTCGATTCGCAGAATCTGGTCCTTGACGCGCTTGCGGCCTTCGACTGCGAATCGGAGGATCTCCTCGATCTGCTCCTTCGTCGCCTCGCCGTGGGGGTAGATGATCTTCATGAGGCCGGAGAAGGTCTTGTGGATGCCGTCGCGATCGCGGGTGGAGATGTCAGACCCGAGTGTGAAGTGCTGCTGGTAGCGGTCCGAGTAGTCGGCGTCACGCATCGACTTCAGGACTTCGGCGATGTAGTCGACGACGAACCCGTAGCCGTCGGAGAACATCTCGCTGCGGATCGTGTCGACTTCCCAGCCGGGGATGTAGAAGTGCAGACGGTCGAGGTACGCCGAGTCGTGGTAGCTCTCCGGGAGTTCGTCGAACAGATCCGAGTGCTTGAGCATGTAAGGAACGTTGTGCGACGTGTTGCCAACGAAGACCATCGACGCCTCAGCGCCCAAGGTCTCGACGCCGCGGCTGAACGACTTGTTCGCCATGTAGTTCTTCATGATGTCGACAAGCGCCTTGTCCGTGCGCTTCTTCTTGCCCGCGAACTCGTCGAAGGCGACGACGTCCCAGTAGCCGACGAGTCCGATGCGGCCATTGGCGTTGTTGACGAACAACTTGGGGACCGTGACCTCGCCGCCCGAGATCAGCATGCCGTGGGGCGAGAACTCCGAGAAGATGTGCGACTTCCGGTTCCCTTGGGGCCGAGCTCGACGAGGTTGTAGTTGCGCTCAACGAACGGGATCAACCGCACGAGCTGGATGAGCTTGGCTCGGCGTCCAAACAATTCGGGGTTGAAGCCGATGGACTGGATCAGCAGGTCGATCCACTCGTCAGTCGTGAACTCCCGACGTGAGCTGACGTACCCATCGAAGTCGAAATTGGAGAGCTGGATGGGCTTGATCGAGCCGAGAATCCACGGAACGACGCGAGCGTTGTCGCTGTGCTGGTACTCGATGTCACAGATGCACCACACGCCACCGACCAGAAGCTTCGGGTGAGCCTTGATTGTCGCTGGCGACACGAGGACCTGCTTGATGCCGAGGTTGGCGAACTCCGCCTCGTATGTGTCGTCCTTCTCGTTGAGCTGGACCTGCAGTTTGTCGATGACGCGGTAGCGGCCCTTCTCACGGATGTTCGACTTGATCAGCTCGGCCTGGTTTCGGTGGACGTAGTGGTCCGCGAGGATCTTGCGAACGCTCTCGATGCCGGACTGAATCGTCGCCTCGTCGTCGGACGCTGCGTACTGGCCCAGGAGGTACTCCAGGACGAACGAGGGCACGATGGCGTTGCCCTTGACGGCCTTGACCAAGTCCTTGCGTACGACTGCACCGCCGAAGACGTCATTGATCTTCTGATCGAGCGGCGACTTCACAGGCGGACCTGCGGAAGTTGGCGCGTCATCGACGCCGTCCGGGAAATCGTCGACGACCTCGGCAAGGTCGGTCTGTTCGGTCATCGGAGGAACCTCCTAGAAGTCGAAGTCCGTCGTGAACGAACGCTTGATGGTGTAGTTGCCCTTCGAGAACGACTTCCACTGTGTCGTATTCGGGATGGGCTCTTCGAGCCGCAACTCGACCGGGCGGTTGTTGAAGTCGTCGGCGTCCTGGGTCAGGTACAGGGTCGTCGACTGGTATCGCTGGCGCTGATCCTCGGATGCGCTGTCGAACGTGAGGATCGGCTGGTCGGAGATCAGCGTGTCACCGACGTACAGGCCGAGGCGGACCTTGCGCGGCTGGATCTTGTCGGCCACTGGCTCCCGCTGAAGCAGCTTGACGGCAAGCTGGCCCGTTGTGATCTTGTCGGTCTCAGGCATGAGGTCGACGTTGACGCGGCGCACGTCGCTCTTGCGCTTCTTGTTGACCGTTACCACAGGGACGACGATCTCCTGGAGGGATGCGCCTCCGTGCACATAGCGGGTGCCGGCGCCCGGCAGTGGGATGCGGTGGATCGACTTCGGGATCTGGATGTCGATGTCCCCAGCGAGACCCGCCTGGGCCGACGTGAACGTCATGAACGAAGGAGAAGACTTCAGCGCCCGACCCAGCACGTAGCGACGGTTGACCTTCGTGACTGCATCACCCTGAGGTGACTCCGAAACGTAGTACGACGTCTCCAGTGGGATGTCCTGATAGAGGAACCCGTGATCGGCTGTGAGCAGGATGTTGGTGGCGTTGGCGTTCGTCCACTTCTTCACAAGAATCAGCAGCTCCCGGAGAGTCTCCTCCGCAGCTTCGAAGACGGTCCGCTCGGTCGCCGCCTTGTCTCCGGCCGCATCGATGCGATCGTGGTAGACGTAGAAGATCTGATGCTGCTTATAGAGCTCACGCAGCTCGTCGGCAGGCATCGCGAGTACATCGGCGGCGGCAATCGCATGCCCGTTAACCGCTTGGAGAACCTTGTCGCGGTTCGCGGTGCCGTTCGTCGGCTTCCCATCCGCAAGCACCGGCAGGGCGTTCGGATCGAGCTCCAGCTTCGAATGCGGAAGCAGCGACGCCATGCCGAGTTGGGTGTAACTCGGCAGCGATCCGAGCACCGCCGACAGCGATGCATTGAAGCGGTCCTCGCTGCGGATCAAGGCAGCAAGTTCGTGGGCGACCTCGTACCGCATGCCGTCCGAAATGATCACGACCACCTTGGTGCGTCCATCCTTTACGACGGGTGCGGCGTGATGCTCGAAGAACTTGGCCTGCGGCGCGAGAGACGCAGACTTCCACTCGCCAGTGGGCTCCAGTGCCTGCTGCCAGCACCCGCCGAATTCGTAGAGGTATTTGTTGGCATACTGCTTGTCGACCTCGGCCTTGAGTGATTCGAGGGGCTTCTGGAAGTCGGCACTCTGGTAGGCGTGGGTGAACCAGCGGTACTGCTGGTCGATGCGGAACCAGTCGGACTGGTATTTCTCAAGCCCGAGATCGACCGACGCGATCGCGCTCGGAAGACCGGCGATCGCAGCGAACAGCTCAGATGCGCTCTGGATGGCCGAGTACAACTTGGCGTACTTGGCTTTCCACAGGCTTTCCTGGCGCTGACGCACCACGTCGGAGACCTCACGCGGCGTCACCGACTGAGCAGCGACGGCCGCGGCCAGGTCGACAATCACCTTGCGGTCGACCTCCTCGAAGATCGTGACCTTGGCCAGGTCGCGATAGTCGCCGTGCTCGATCTTGGACTTCACGTCGAGCGCTTCAGCGGCCCGCGATGCGAGCGCAGTCATCATCTGTTGACTGCGGACGTCGTAGCGGAGGCTGTTGAAGTCGCTTCGGACGTTGCGGAACTCGTCCGGGGTGGCTGACACGAACTCTTCGATGGCCCGACTGAACATCCACAGGATGAAGTCGTCCATCGTCGGGGCCTTGCTGGGGTACTTGTAGATGCTGGCGAGCCCTTCCCAGAAGAACTCGTCGAGTCCAAAGCTGACCAGGTCGTCGAACTTGCCCGTCTTGCCTGCGGCGTTTTCGGCGAGCAGTTCCCGCGTGATGTCATTGAGCTTGTTTCCGGATGCCCTCACGAGGACCTGACACATCTTGGCGCGGAGGCGGGTGGCGTCGTCCCCGTCGGTCAGGAGCTTCTCTAGCGCCTGCTTCCGACTGTTCGCGGCGAAGAACTTCTGGTGCTGCTCGATGACCGGAGCGAATGCCGGGTCGTTGAGACCGAGTTCCTGCTGGAGCATGGAGGTCTTGTCGGCAGTGAATACCCCGTAGGCGAGCTCCAGATCAAGCAGCCAGTTCCCGGCGCCGCGCGGGACATCGCCGGACCGATACACGAGGTGCCCGGTGATGTGATCGGCGAGAACACTGCTCTTGACGCTGAACTCATTGCCCTCGACGCGGATGACTTTCACAGCCCCGAGGTCGAGGGCGTCCAACTCGGAGGCGTACTCGCCCAGCGGGTCATGCCAGAACACGACCCGCTGGGAGGCGAGTCGGTCCTGGAGGGCGTCCTTGACGGAGGTCAGGTCAGTCACCGGCCGACTCCAAGCCGGTGACCTTCTTCAGCGCCGTACCGAACTTCGGGTAGTTCACCTTGACGCCGTCGTCGAGGTCAATGACGACATTCTCAGATGCCTTCGGGTAGAGCGTGTCGTGCTCATACTCGTTGAGTTCAATCAGGATCTTCCGAATCCGGTCGGCTTCCTTTCCGTTGCCAGCGCGCTCAGCTTGCTGGAGGCTCGACTCAAGCTTGGTTGCGTACTCGCGCAGGTAGGTCAGCACCGTCGAAACGGTGGACGGCGTGTAGCGGTGCATGTAGACGAGAGCGTTAAAGGATCCCGTGGGGCTGGAGAACAGCCAATAGATCGGCCTCTTCTTGTACCGGTGGACGTGGTCGTCGTAAAACTTCGACCTTCCAGCCTTAGTAACGAAGTAGTCGCGAAGGTCCTTCACCCCGAGCGCCGCTGTGACGAACTGCAGATTCTCGTCGAAATGCTCTTCGCCAAAGGCGACCCGCAGGAACGCGCGGAAACGGGCGACGATGTCGTCCTCGAACCAGTCACCGTCGACCATGGGGACGACGTTGTCCTGGTCCGGCACGAAAGTTGGGGTCGGTGCCCTTGCGAGATAGTCCTCCAAGGTGGCGCCCTGGTCCGCGAGGATCAGTCCCTTCTCGTCCAGGCTGTATCGGCCGAACATGCAGCCGACGCCATACGAGACAAGGTCACGCACGAGATCAGCTCGGCGCAGGGATCCAGTGTCGCCCTTTCCGTAGCGGAACCGCGGGTTGCCAAGAAGGGTCACTTCCTCCTCGGCGAGGCCGGCCGCGAGCTCGTCCCCAAGTCCGTATGCCTCGATGAACGCGTCGTCGTTCTCCCGCTCCAGACGCAGCGTCGCGGAAACCGCATCGTCCATCTCGGTCTCGACGCCCCTGGCCCAGGCCTGAACAAGCTGAGGTGCTTGACCACCGATTCGGTCGAGGCCGGCGAAGTCGAGTGAGGTCTCGGCTCTATTCCAATCTGCGCGCGCCATAGTCACAAGCTCATCCACACGACGTTCGACTTTCTCGATGTCGACCGGCTTAAGAATCCACGGCAGCGACGCGACATGGCCAACCTCGGTCTTTCGGCCCTGGTTAAAGAGGCCCAGGAAGTGACGCGTGGGCTTACTCGCCAATAGACCGAGGAGATACGGAACGGAGTGACCAGACCGCGCCGTAACGAACGGGCTCACGTCATCGAAGGCCGTCCCAGCATCGACGTACCGCGGATAGAAGCGGCCGTTACTCAAGCGGTTCCACGCAACGCACTCCTGGAAGTAGGAGTCGACGTTCCGCAGGGAGGCATTCTTCGAGCCGAGAATCTCGGAGCCGGCCGATCCCAGATTCACGACCGAGTCAACATTCCCATACCAGCGGCGCCGGTCTCCGCCACGCTGCAGCGGAACCCAGGCGGGATTGCGTCCTGCCGTGCCCGAGATGGAGGTGACATCCCTGCAGATCTTGCGAGCGGACACTTCGAACCAGTACCGGTAGTGCTTCTCGTTGTTTCCGCTCTGAATGCCGATGCGCGGTGTAGCGAACGAGGTGAAGTCCTCCCCGGAGAATGCGTGGAGGGTTGACGGCTGAATCCAGTAGGCGATCTGCGCCCCGGGCAGGTGACTCAGGTCAGCTTGGTTGACAACGAACCGGTGGTACCGCGGGTTGCGAAAGAGTGCCTCAATCTGATCGTTCGAGCGAATCTCGACATGCTCCTCGAACAGCTTCCGATACACCCCAACTGTTTGCTCTCGCGGGGGAACGGTTTCGACAACGAATGCCACGGAACCGAAGTCAGCTCCGAAGACACCGCGGCCAAGATGGAGCATGTTTGCAATGGAGCTTCGACTCAAGAGACCTTCCCGCAGCTTGCGGTACGCCGAAAGGAACATCCAAGTTGGAATATTTATCATTCCCCAGATGCCACCAGCACAGACGAGCCCGCCAGCACGGAGCATGAACGCCGTCATTAGGTCGCCCTTGCCCGCGGCAAACCGCTCCTCCACGTACGCCGAAAGCTGCCCGTCCATGTTTGCGCTCCCCATGTAGGGGGGGTTGGCCACAAGCACGTTGTGGCGGCGGCTCAGCGCATCTGCCTGCCTGACCACCTTGTGGGCTCGCGCGAGCACGTCGGTCGAGAATAGATCGCCGCCGTCGTCGAGCTCTTCAAGACGCTTGCCGATCGTCCGGGTTAGTTCAGGATCTGGCTCGATTAGTGCACCGAGCGTGTCAGCGTGCTGGAACTGGTTCCAGAACGCAGCTTCCGCATGCTTGTCGCCACCCGCCGCAAGCAGAAACTCGAGTTCCCTGGGTTCAAACGAAATCGGTTCAACCACACAGACGCTCGGCGTGACCGGGTTCTTGAGAAAGAGCTTGCGTCTGGCGACGGCTTTCATGGTCAGCGCGAAAGCCGCGAGGGCTCCTGCGCGGGGGTCGATCTCAGTGCCGTATAGGTTGTGCGCCAGGATCAGGCTGGGGATCTCGGACGGCGCGTAGCCCTCTTCTTCGTAGATCGCGTAGAGGAGGTCGAAGGCATAGGTGAGCATGTGGCCCGAGCCGCATGCAGGGTCGATGACCTTGAGCTCCTCCGGCGTGCTGATCTTGAGGAAGTCGGTTTCTCCGTCGACCGGGGCGATGTAGTAGTCCATCTGGCGTGCGAGACCCGACGACGGGCGGTTAAGCATCCAGAGACGCCCGAGGGAGTTCTCGACGAGGTAGCGGACGATCCAGTGCGGGGTAAATAGCTGCGTGGCTGCGGGGATCTCGTCGGCACCGGCCTTCTTGTTCTTCTTGAACCCAGCGAAGACCTCGTCCTTCCGCTCCGAGATGTAGAACTGGTAGAGCCAGCCGATGACCTCGACGTCCTGGCATACCTCTTCGGTGAGCACTGTGACCGACCGGCTGAGGACGGAGTCTTCGGCGAGCAGGTTGGCCGGGATGAGCAGCTCGGTGAAGTCGCCCTCCCGCTCGAACATGAAGGGCATGGCCGTGTTCCAGAAACGGCAGTAGTCCGCAAGGAGCAGCGCGTACGCCTCGGCCTGGGCGTCAACGCCGGGGCGCGGCTGACGGGTGCCGTTGAGCAGTCCTGTGACCGTGGCACTGTTGGTCCCCTTGACCACGTCGGCGTCGAGCTGGCCACGCTTGGCTGCGGCAAGCACCTCGGGCTGGCCGAGTTGATCGGTCGCAGGCGAGACAACACCGATCCCGGTGTAGCCGTTGGCGTCCATGAACCTCAGCGCGATGATGCGGTTGAACCAGGTGTACGCGACCTTGTCGGCGACGTGCGCCTTCCCCTTCTCGCCTCCGCCGGCTCCGGCGATGGCACGCTCCAGCGCGGTCACGGCCTTTGGCTGCTCCACGCGCTCGGGCGAGCCCTGGGCGAACACAGCGGTGATCCGCGCTCCCACTTCGCGGATCAGTTCGGTGCGCGCCGCGGTGGCAAACGACTTCAGCGGTGCGGTTTCCATCAGAGCGTGATTCGCTTTCCGTCGTTGAGGGTCTCGACGAGTGCTGCGCGGAGCGCGGCCAGGTAGTGGTTCATATCGGTCTCGTTCTCGATGAAGGCTGGCCCAGTGGGCACCTTGATGGTGCTGAGGGCCACCGATGGCTTCACCGGCTCCGATGGGTTCGCCGACTCTGCCAGTTCGTCGACAAGAGCGGGATAGATCGTCGAGACAAAGTGCGCACCGGTCTGTTCCATCACCGCGACCAGCCGCTCACCGTTCAGACTCGCAAACACGATGTCGACGCGGCCGGTGACCGACTTTTGCGCCTCCGCGGTTGCCGCGCCGTAGATCGGCTCCTCCACCAGGCTCGCCAGCTTGTTCTCAATAACGCTCCGAACTGCTGCTCGGCTCTCACTCACCTTGCTCTCGATCAGGCCGCGGAGCGTATCCACCGCCACCTTGAGCTGGTTCATCTTGCTGCCGCGGAAGGCATTCGGGTCTGCAAGCAGCGCTTCGACGCTGTCAGTGCTGCCGGCGGGGAGATAGCCGAGGTTTCCCGTGTTGGCCTTCAGGAGGGCATCCGCCTCATCGAAGATCTTGGCCTGATGGCCGTTGAGGAAAGACTTAATCGGATCGACTAGCTCCTCCTTGGCCTCGATCAGCTCGTCGGCCTTGTCGAAGTCGCTGAGATACCAGTCGACGGGCTTGCCGACGACCTGGTCGAGCAGCATGACGACGGCCGAGAGCTGGGCGACGAACGGATAGCGGCTACTGCTCACGAGGGCGTTGAGCTCGTCGCGCTTGGCCGCAAGCTTGTCCTTGCCGAAGCGGGCCAGCTCGGTCGAGTCGCTTGGTACGGCGCCCTCGTCAAAGAAGTCAGTGCAGAACGTCTTGAACTTGGCGACCTTCGTCGCGTCGTACGCCTTCTGGGGCGCGACGACGGTGTGCTGCTGTTTGCCAGTGTTACGGATGATGGATGCGGCCTCGGTTCGCACAACAGGGTTCGCATCGACCGCAAGCGCGACCTTTCCGTTACCGACCAACCAACCGAGCACGACCTCGATGGAGCCGAGGTCCCACCCATACGGCTTGGACTCGAACCGGTCCACGATCTTCTTGACGGTGACCTGCTCCCCAAGGTTGGTCTGGGAGATGATCCACGACTCCATCTCGGTGCCGGGCGAGCTAAACGCGCTCAGCGATCCCGCGCTGAACAGGCCCTGGTCATTCTGGATCGCCGCCGCGACTTGCTGCTCCGGGTAGACCTTCCCTCCGAGCAGGCTGAGGTTCGTGTAAGTCCGGTTGACGAGCTCTTGGAATCCGTCGCTCACGCGCGTGACTGCGTCCTGAGAGGCGGAGGTGATCTCGGCGGCGTTGATGATCAGTTGCGCCTTGCCGACGGCCTGGCGGAGGCGCTCGATGAGCTCCTTCTCGCGCTCGGCGTTAAGCACCTGCTTGGACTGAAGGATCGCCTGCGTCGAAGGCAACGCACCTGAGTTGGTGCGCTGCTTGGTGTACTTCTCCGTCTTGAGCAGCAGACGCAAGTCCGCGAGCAGTCGCTTGTCGCGGCCAAGGAACACGCGCAGCTCGTCCTTGCCCATGCTCTGCGCGGCGATCTCGGTGTCGGTGTAATTCGTCTCGGGCGTGATGAAGTGGACGGTCAGCTCGCGCTGGTTGCCCTGGACGATGTCGTCGAGCTTGTAGCCGAACGGGAAGTCCTGGCCGTTCTTGGCGTACCTGAGCTTGTTCGTCTTGAGGATGTCGGAGGAGAGGTACTTGAAGAGCTTGCTTGAGACCTCGGAGGAGTCGACGTCGACCGACTTGATCTCCTTCTCGATCTCCTGTTCCTCATTCGTCAAGTACTCATAGACGTTGCCATTGCGTTGGACGTACGACTGCGTCTCCAGCAAGTTGAGCGCATCCTGCACCTGCTTGCCGAGCGCGTTGAGGTCGAGACCGAAACGGTCGTAGACGAGCACCGTGAGGTTGCGGGGGGTGGCCTTGAACGTGTCAACGTACTTGACCAGGAACAGCGCCTTCAGCAGGCGGTTGGCGAGGACCGTGACGTCGGATCCCGGGTCGGGAAGGTGCTTCTCGGCCTGCAGAATGGCGCTCTGAGCTGCGGACTTCAGCGCCGCGCTGATCCCGGAGAACATCTGGTCAAACGTGGCCAGGTAGCCGACCTGCTCCGCGCCAATGCGCTTAGCGACCTCCTGAACCACACCGAGCATGGACCGCTCGCCGACCGAGCTGTTCTTGCCCTCGAACATGTTGTGGTCCGACAAACCCTCTATGGCGGCTTGGAACATCGGGATCTGGTAGGTCACAAACGGGTAGGCGCTGATGAAGCGCCCGCCGTCAACGTAGTTCCGGTAGGTCTTCGCACCGTCGACGAAGTCAAAGATCGTCTTGAAGTTCGCACCCTCCTTGACGTGGATGGCCATGAGCTCGGCTGCACCCTCGTCGTTCTTTTCGAGGAGGCGCTTGCTGATGACCTCCTCCACGTCCTGGCTGGTGAGCTTCACCTTTGCGCTGAAACGCGCCTGGATCTTGGAGAAGTCGTTGCCCTGCTGCTTGGTGCGGTCACCGATGACCTTGTCCATGTCCTCCTGAGAGGTAACGAAGACCCACGACTGTCCCTTGCACTTGGTGTTGAGGGACTCGGCGATCGTTTGAAGGTTGAGCATGAGCTTTACGTCGTCGGCGATGAATTGGCCGACCTCGTCGACGAAGAAGTTGAGCCGGAAGCCGGGCTCCTGCTTGTCGATCCACGCCTTCACGGACGCGGCAAAGTCTTCGATGGAGACGGCATACGACTTCTGGTACTGCGCGATGATGCCGGGGTTGGCCCCTCCGTTGACGTCGGCGAACGCCTTGTCGATGTTGTGGCCTTCGAGCGCCGTCTGCTCTCGTCCCTGTGCCCATTCGATGCCGGCGTGATTCTGGAATGCAGCCTTGAACGCGTCGTACTGGCCGCGCTTGTCGAGATCCTCCTCGAACCGCGCGACGGCTCCGTCGTTCCCAAAGTAGCCACGACTCTCATCGAAGACCTTGACAAAGACCTTGAGCAGCGCGTCCGTCTGATCTTTGGCGATCAGTGTGGCCTTCTGGTCGATGTTGAAGAGCAGGCTCTTGGCGGGGATGACGGCAGCCTTCTTGAGCGACGCGATCAGCATGGCGTCATCGGTCTTGCCCAGGAAGCTTTCGCTCACCTTCGCGCGCGGGAACTCCTGACCCGGAACGTCCCCGAGGAGGTGGGCGAGCATCTTCAGGAGGTGCGACTTACCGGAGCCGAAGAAGCCCGAGATCCAGACGCCATTGGCGTTCGTGTAGTTGGTGTACTCCTCTAACAGCGGTGCAACACCCTTGGCGGCATCGTTCGTGAACACGTACTCCTCGACCTCGATGCCAAGGTGGTCGACATCGTCGGCCTTGACGACACCCTCGATCGATCGGGTGACGTCCTTAAGGAAGATCTCGTTGAGTTTCATCGGGTCATGCTTCCTGGTCGAGGATGCGCTTCGCGCGGTAGAAGGAGTCGTCCTTGAGCTGCCCGAACAACACAAGGGCTGATCCCTGTGTCGCCGACACTTCGTAACGTCCTGGGAAGAACATCAGCATCGGCTTGTCAGAGACGACGGTTTGTAGGTTGTTGAGCACGGTGTGCGAGCGAACGAACGGGAACACCTCGCCGATGCCTGTGAGGAAGAGGATCTGGAACGACTCCGCCTCGATGCGTGCCTTGATGGCCGGCGCTAGGTGCATCTGGGGGTCCAGCATGTTCTGGAGCATCTTCAGGAAGTCGGTCTTGTCCATCGTCGGCTCGGCTGCCAACACGCGCTCCCAGACGTTGCGTTCCTTAAGGAGGGCGACGCACAGTTCGTACAGGTTGATCTCGAAGACCTTGATGCCCAGATCTGTGTCGAGTTTGGTCTTGATGCGCTTCCTGGCGTGGGCGACGTCGAGCGCCCACGCCGGGTCGTAGTCATAGATGAAGTGGGCGACCTCGTTGCCCAAGCCCTCCATCTTCAGAAAGCGCTCGCTGCTGAGCACCTTGAACAGGTGCTCCTCCTGCTGAGTCAGCGTCGCCCTTGGCTGCACGGCTCTCACGCCCTTCTCGTTGGGAAGAATCGGATATCGCTCGGCGTGCGCTGGTTCAGGCACTCGGCAACGCGGGAGGAAAGCAGCGCAGGCTCGATGCCGCCTCGCTTCGTCAGCAGGCCGGCCTCGAGGAGCATGCGGAAGACGTTTGAGCGAATCTTGCGCAGAGTGGAGTCCTTGAGGTCAGCGATCTCGTCATGCCAAAGCGTCTTGCCGCGGATGAAACTGTCGAAGTCGTCGTGATGGAGAGACGGAGCCAGGAGGAGGAATCGCTCTCGCAGGACCTCTTCGGCGAACTCGCCGATCAGGTCATAGCGACGGCAAGCGGCGGCCCACATCACGTGCCCGCGTTCTGACGAGGTCGCGTCGACGAGCAGTTCGAGCTCATCGTCGCTGAGCACGGAAAGGCGCTGGGTAGTCTCGCGCGCCAAGCGGACAGTGGACGAGTGGGTGCGCGACTGCAGCAAGTTGTCCCTCTCGATGACCTCGCGGACCCTCGACCAGTCGCGCTCGCGGTGGAAGATCGGCACAACGATGACCGCCTCGCGGAGAAGGAGCGCTCCGGATGTGAATGAGAGTGCGTATCGACGAGACATCACAGCGCCCTGACCAACCCCGATGACACGTTCTTTCTCTCTTCCAACTCCATGGCGTCAGGCGCACCCATTCGCCCTCCCTACCAAGACCCTAATGACGCGGGCATCCAGTTTCCGTTGTTCAGGGCGGTTTCGAACGGCTGTGGGGAGCAATCGGGCCTCGTGTCGGCGTAAGTTGCGTTGCCGCCGTGGAGCTCGAGCCGCTCTAACCGCATGCCTGAGGGCCGCCCAGTAAGGGGGCGGCCCTCAGGCGATACGAACCGTGTCAGCTGCAGCCGCTGGTGGAGCCGCAGCCTTCGCAGACGTAGCAGGAGCCGGCGGGGCGCATCTTGGTCCCGCAGGTCATGCACATCGGGGCGTCGGCGGCCTTGGAGTTGCCGAACGCCGCGAGGAGGTCGGCCGAGGAGTGGATCTCCGAGGAGACCTCGCGGGCCGAGGCTGCACCCGAGCCGGACGCCACCGTGGCCGCGGAGCCCGCGTCCGAGGAGGGCGCGTCGGCCGGGGCCGGGGCGGACGAGGAGGCGGGCTCCTCGGCCTTCTTCGACGTGGCGCCGATGCCGACCGAGAGGGACTCGATCTCCTCGACGAGCTCCTCGTCGGACTCGCCGGACTCCGGTGCGTAGGAGCCGGTCTCGAGCTGGCGAGCCCGCTCCTCCGCCGTGTGGATGCCCATGTACGAGCGGGTGTCGAAGTCCAGGTGGTCCAGCGCCAGCCGGCGGAACACGTAGTCCATGAGCGACTGCGCCATCCGCACGTCCGGGTCGTCCGTCATGCCGGCCGGCTCGAAGCGCATGTTCGTGAACTTCTCGACGAACGTCTCGAGCGGCACGCCGTACTGCAGCGCGACCGAGGTGACGATCGAGAAGGCGTCCATGACACCGGCGAGCGTGGAACCCTGCTTGCCGAACTTGAGGAACACCTCGCCGAGGCGCCCGTCCTCGTACGTGCCGGCGGTGAGGTAGCCCTCGGCCCCGCCCACGGCGAACGACGTCGTCTGCGAGCTGCGGCGCTTCGGCAGGCGCTCACGCGTCGGCCGGTAGACGACCTTCTCGACGATCTCGGTCGTGGCAGCGGCGACGGCGGCCGAGGCCTTGTCCGCGGCGGCGTCCTTGGCGGTCGAGCCACCGTCGGACAGCGGCTGACCGACCTTGCAGTTGTCGCGGTAGACGGCCAGCGCCTTGAGGCCCATCTTCCAGCCCTGGACGTAGACCTCCTCGATCTCCTCGACGGTCGCCGTCTCCGGCAGGTTGACCGTCTTGCTGATCGCGCCGGAGAGGAACGGCTGCGTGGCCGCCATCATCCGGACGTGGCCCATCGGGGAGATGGCGCGCGCACCCATCGCCGTGTCGAAAACCTCGTAGTGCTCGGTCTTCAGGCCCGGCGCGTCGATGACGTGGCCCTTGTCGGCGATGTACTCGACGATCGCCTCGACGGTCTCCTCGGTGTAGCCGAGCTTGCGCAGGGCCCGCGGGATCGTCAGGTTGACGATCTGCATCGAGCCGCCGCCGACGAGCTTCTTGAACTTGACGAGCGAGAAGTCCGGCTCGATGCCGGTCGTGTCGCAGTCCATCATGAAGCCGATGGTCCCGGTCGGCGCGAGCACGGAGGCCTGCGCGTTGCGGTAGCCGTTCTTCTCGCCGAGCTTGACGACGTCGTCCCAGGCCTTCGTGGCGACCCGGTGGATGTCCTTGTCCATCGTGTGCAGCGTGCGGACCGCGTCGTTGGCGGCGGCGTGCTTGCGCATGACCCGCTTGTGGGCGTCCGCGTTGCGGGCGTAGCCGGCGTACGGGCCGACGACCGCGGCGAGCTCGGCGGAGCGCTTGTAGGCGGCGCCGGTGAGCAGCGAGGTGATCGTCGCGGCGAGCGCGCGGCCACCGTCGGAGTCGTACCCGTGGCCCGTGGCCATGAGCAGCGCGCCGAGGTTGGCGTAGCCGATGCCCAGCTGGCGGTAGTCGCGCGTCGTGGCGCCGATCGACTCGGTCGGGAAGTCCGCGAAGCAGATCGAGATGTCCATCGCCGTGATGACGAGCTCGACGACCTTCTGGAAGGTGACGGCGTCGAAGGTGTCGTCGTCCTTGAGGAACTTCAGGAGGTTGAGCGAGGCGAGGTTGCACGAGGAGTTGTCGAGCGACATGTACTCCGAGCACGGGTTGGACGCGGTGATGCGGCCGGTCTCGGGGTTGGTGTGCCAGTCGTTGATCGTGTCGTCGTACTGGATGCCCGGGTCGGCGCACTCCCACGCGGCCTTGGCGATCTTGCCCATGAGCTCGCGGGCGTCGACGGTCTCGATGACCGAGCCGTCCATCCGCGAGGTGAGGCCGAACTCGGTTCCGTCCTGGACGGCGCGCATGAAGGCGTCGTTGACGCGGACCGAGTTGTTCGCGTTCTGGTACTGGACGGAGGTGATGTCCTTGCCGCCGAGGTCCATGTCGAAGCCGGCGTCGCGCAGCGCGCGGATCTTGTCCTCCTCGCGCGCCTTGGTCTCGACGAACTCGACGATGTCCGGGTGGTCGACGTCGAGGACGACCATCTTCGCCGCGCGGCGGGTGGCGCCACCGGACTTGATGGTGCCCGCGGACGCGTCGGCGCCACGCATGAAGGAGACCGGGCCGGAGGCGGTGCCGCCGGAGGAGAGGAGCTCCTTGGAGGAGCGGATGCGCGAGAGGTTGAGGCCCGCACCCGAGCCGCCCTTGAAGATGAAGCCCTCCTCCTTGTACCAGTTGAGGATGGAGTCCATCGAGTCGTCGACCGAGAGGATGAAGCAGGCGCTGACCTGCTGCGGGCTCTTGGTCCCGACGTTGAACCAGACCGGCGAGTTGAAGCTGAACACCTGGTGCAGCAGGGCGTAGGTCAGCTCGTGCTCGAAGATCTCGGCGTCGTCGGCGTTCGAGAAGTAGTCGAAGTCCTTGCCCGCCTTGACGTAGGTGAGGACGACACGGTCGATGAGCTGCTTGAGCCCGGTCTCGCGCTCGGGGGTGCCGACCGCGCCGCGGAAGTACTTCGTCGTGACGATGGTGGAGGCGTTGACGCTCCAGAAGTCGGGGAACTCGACCCCGCGCTGCTCGAAGATCGTCTCGCCGGTCTTCCAGTTCTGCTGGACGACGTCGCGCTTCTCCCAGGTCACCTCGTCGTAGGGGTGCACGCCCGGGGTGGTGTAGATCCGCTCGATCTTCACCCCCTTGCCCTTGGCGGCCTTGCGGGCACCTGCACGTGCTCCGGCGACATCGGTCATGCCTCTTCCCTTCCTTCTGCCCCTCTCCCGGGGGCGGTGGTGACCTGGTGGTGCTGTTCTACTGCTGGGGTGTGACAGGCGCGGTGGCCTGCGGTTCCTGCGCGGTCGCCTCGCGTTCGGCGCGCAGGAGGGTGATGGCCGACTCGAAGTCCTCGAGGGAGTCGAAGGCCTGGTAGACGGAGGCGAAGCGCAGGTAGGCGACCTCGTCGAGCTCGCGCAGCGGCTCGAGGACGGCCAGGCCGACCTCGTGCGCGTCGATCTCGGCCGAGCCCGCGCTGCGGATCGACTCCTCCACCTTCTGGGCGAGGACGGCGAGGTCGTCCTCGGTGACCGGGCGGCCCTGGCAGGCCTTGCGGACACCGACGAGGACCTTCGCCCGGCTGAACGGCTCGGTGGCGCCAGAGCGCTTGACGACGCTCAGGCTGGCGGTCTCGACGGTCGTGAACCGGCGGCCGCACTCCGGGCACTGGCGGCGGCGGCGGATGGCCGCGCCGTCGTCGGTCGTGCGGGAGTCCATGACCCGGGAGTCGGTGTGCCGGCAGAACGGACAGTGCATGACGGCGGGCCTCCCCCTGTGGACGGAACGGTGGACTCTCGTGTGAACAACCTGTGGAGAACCGGCATTTCGTGTGCACAAGATGTGGACGAACTACAGCGGTGTAACCACTAGATGTACTCGGCCGGGACGTTGGTGACGCGTAGGCGTTGACGACGAGGAGAACCTCCGGGTGAGGTGTGGATTGTCTAGGTCCTACACCGCCCGGAGGTTCTCGTGGCCCACGCTAACGCTCGTCTGAA